>CALBMC010000001.1 GCA_937895685.1 uncultured bacterium
AAAACCGCGTTTTATCGCGGCGGTCTATTTGCTCCATCAGCAAACTCTCTATAAACTATTTCCCCATTTTTGTTTTTCAAAATTTCCCTCATTTTTCTTAGGGATTCTACTATGTAGTCAACTATTTCGTGATTAGCGTCTATTGACGAAATATTAACGGATTTGGTCTTAATCGAAAGAGTTTCGATAAAATGGCTTCCTTCACCATGATTCCAATCTTGAAATTTCGGACCTGCACATATTTCGAAGTCATAAAGTTGACGGTACTCGTCCTCAGCGGGTATTTCTGTTGATAAGGCGAATTTTGTTTTTACAGCGTCATCTTCATATTCTTCTGTAAAGATCAATATAACTTCTTGTTCCCTTATTCTTTTTGGTAATCTACACCACAACCTTATCTCTCCAGCTGTTTCTGTTTTTATTTCTGAACTAATTTTTTTCGGAAAGAAATAGTTATACACCATTCTTGGTATTTCCGTCACACTTATTTGGTCATTAGTAAGTCCTGGACCAGTTAGTTTTTTGGTTATTTCTAAAGTTTTCATATTCTTTTTTTAATTTCTTTCACCGTACCATAAATAATAATAAATACAAAAACCACCCAGGTCAGGGTGGTTTTTGTTTAATAAATCTTTCTATCTAAGCTTTCTCTGCCTCAGCGTCATGGACTTCTCCGTCACCTTCTGGTTTTGGAGCGTCTCCTTCTTTCGACGCCTCTGTGTCAGCATTAGCTTTGGACATTGCTTCGCCTATCTTCTGCATTGCAACGGATAGTTCGGCAGTCTTGGATTCAATCACGCTCTTATCAGTTTCTTTATCTTTTGTTTCTCTAAGAGCTGTGATTTTTTCTTCAACTTCCTTCTTCACTTCTTCCGGAATTTTGTCAGCGTTATCTTTGATTGCTTTTTCCGCAGTGAAGATTGTCATATCAGCAGTGTTTCGTGCATCAGCCAGATCTTTTTTCTTAGCATCTTCTTCTGCATTTTTCTCAGCGTCTTCTTGCATCTTCTTTATGTCTGCATCAGTAAGTCCTGAAGAGGCCTCAATTCTGATTGATTGTTCTTTTCCAGACGCCTTATCTTTTGCTTTAACATTAAGTATTCCGTTTGCATCCACATCGAATGTAACTTCAACTTGAGGAATTCCTCGTGGTGCTGGTGGGATTCCGTCTAGGATAAATCTTCCAAGACTCTTGTTATCGCTTGCCATTGGTCGCTCTCCTTGAGTTATGTGTATCTCAACAGAAGTTTGATTGTCAGCGGCAGTTGAGAAAATTTGAGATTTTGAAGCTGGGATTGTTGTATTTCTCTCAACTAGTTTAGTTGAAACTCCACCAAGTGTTTCAATACCTAGAGAAAGTGGAATAACGTCTAGAAGTAGAACATCTCTAACTTCTCCTTTTAGAACTCCTCCTTGAGTCGCTGCTCCGAGAGCTACAACTTCGTCAGGGTTGATAGTTCTGTTTGCTTCTTTTCCAAAGAATTTTTCTACTTCAGCAATCATCTTTGGCATTCTTGTTTGTCCTCCAACCAAGATTACTTCATTAATGTCTGTAACTTTGAAAGGTGAAGCTTCCATTGCACGCTTTGTGATTTCGATTGATTTAAGAATGAAAGGATTTGCGATTTCTTCTAGTTGCGCTCGAGACATTTTGATTAGCAAGTGCTTTGGTCCGTCAGCATCAGAAGTAATGAAAGGAATATTTATTTCTGTTTCAGCTGTAGTTGATAATTCAATCTTTGCTTTTTCTGCTGCTTCATCAAGTCTCTGTAGAGCAAGAGGATCCTTTGTTACATCAATTCCAGATTCCTTTTTGAATTCACCAGCAATCCATTCAATTATCTTCTTATCAATATCACGTCCTCCAAGGTGATGATCTCCGTCTGTTGATTTAACTTCGATAACATCATCTCCAACTTCAAGAACTGAAACGTCGAATGTTCCTCCTCCGAAGTCGAACACAACAATTTTCTCATTCTTCTTGCTGTTTAATCCGTATGCCAGAGCTGCTGCTGTTGGCTCGTTGATTATTCTTTTTACATCTAGTCCGGCAATCGCTCCAGCGTCTTTAGTTGCTTTTCTTTGAGCGTCATTGAAATATGCAGGAACAGTGATAACTGCTTCTGTTACTTTCTCTCCTAGTTTTGCTTCAACGTCAGCTTTTATCTTTGCAAGAATCATTGCAGAAACTTCTTCTGGGCGATAATCCTTGTCTCCCATTTTTACAACAACTCCATCATCATTTCCTTTTCCGATTTTAAATGAAGCAGTGCTCTTGTCGCTGTCTAGTTCTTTGTCATCAAAGCGATGTCCCATGAATCTTTTGATTCCATAAACAGTGTTTTGTGGGTTTGTTACCGCTTGTCGTTTTGCAAGAAGACCAACGAGTCTCTCGCCAGTTTTTGAAATTGCAACAATAGACGGAGTTGTTCTAGCTCCTTCAATGTTTTCAATTATTTTCGGCTGTCCGCCTTCGATAATGGCAACAGCTGAGTTTGTAGTTCCTAAGTCGATTCCAATTATTTTTGACATATATTTTATAATTAATTAACTTTTAATATTTTTAATAATTTCTTCTGCTATTTCCTTAAGAGGTTTTTCCGTATTTATGCGTATTGCTCCTAAATCTTGCATTTCTTTTTCATATTTTTTATATCCTTTTAATATCATTTTTTGTTCTGACTCATGTTTTCCAAAATCATTATTTTTTCTATTTATGATTCTTTCTATTAAAGTTTTTTCGTCACATGAAAGTAAGAAGGTTTTATCAAATAAATCTAATATTTCAGACTGATTATCACTAAGACCTGCTACAAATATAATTTCATTATTACTTATCAATTCGATTAATTTTTCTCGATCGCAAACACGTTTATACTTTTTGAAAAATTGGTTATCTGTGCTCGGATCCGTGTAGGCTATTTCTCCAGTATTTTTATCAACCCATTTACATAAGTCATATTTATGATCATCAATATCTATGACACGAAAACCTCTATTTTGGAGCTCTTCTCCAACTGTGGATTTCCCTGTTCCGGAAACACCGGTTATATAATATTTTTTCATAATTTACTTACAATTCGCGACCACGAAATACTTGTATAAACAGAGTATACTTGATAGTATAAAAACATGTCAAGCAAACCAGACTTTAGTCGAAAAATACTCCAAATCCTCTCTGGGAAAACGGCTATTTCCGTGCCAGAATTGATCGAAAAGGCCCAGAGTGACTTGGGTAGCAAAACATCCAAAAACCCCGAGAAATACGCCATTTCAAGGGCTCTGAAGGGTCTTAGAGACTCTGGCTTCGTCGAGGAACACGACTCTGGTCAAAATACCTACGTTCGACTATCTAAGACTGGTAGAGTTAAGGCCAACAGCTCAAAATTGTCAGGCGGAAGCTCCCTCCTTTCCCCTTCTTGGGATGGGAAGTGGCGAATAGTTCTTCTCGATCTTCCAGAGAGCCGAAAAGACGAAAGAGAGTCTTTAAGATACCTTCTGAAAAAAGCGGGATTCGTTTGTTTGAAAAATTCTGCGTGGATTTCTCCTTATCCTTTTGAGTATCTTTTCACAAATATAAAAATAGACCTTGGTTTAACGAGTGAGTTGATGATTCTAACAACTGACACAATAGATCCTGAAACGGAAAAATTCTTTTTTGAGAATTTTAATAAATAATGTAATATCGAAATTATGATTGAAGTCTATTTTGATTCCAATAAATTTGCAATTCAAAGCAATAACGTAACACTTTCTACTTTAGAAAATAAAGCCCTTTCTCGTGAATTATTAGGACTTAAATCATTTTTAGAATCTAATAAAATAACTGATAAAGTTAAGATATTTACAACGGATATTGTAATTGAAGAAAGTAAAAAAAGATTAAAAAATATTGCCATTGATAAAGTAACTTCTTTAAAGTCTCATCTGAATAATGCTTCTATCGATATATCTCATGAGAAATTAACTGATGATTATTGGTGGTCAAAAATTGAAGATAATTTACAAAAAGAATTAAAAGAAAATAATATAGAAGTTATAAAGAGCTCTGCAAAGATAAAAGTTGAAGATCTAATAAATAGATCTTTAAACCATGACGCTCCTTTTGAAAAAGATGGCGACAAAGGATTTAAGGATACTATTATCTTTTTGACTATCCTTCAAAAGATTTCTGAAGAAGTGAATAAACCAGATCAAGTCATTCTAATAACAGGAGACGGAAGAATTAAAGATTGTATGGAAGAATTCAAAGACAAGACAGGCGTTGAACTTATAGTTTCAGATGGAAATGATATAGACGATATACTAGACACGCAATTAAATTTAAATATCGGTATATCAAAAATACGAGATGACTTTAATCAGTATATGGATATAGAAAAAAATCAAGAATATGCAGAAGCAAAAGTCTTATCACTTATACGTAAAAAAACCCCAAAAAAGAGTCACTTTGTTGTATATATAAATGAAAATTGGATGGAAAAAGTTATGGATATTAACTTTAAAAATTTTGAAATTACAAAAATAGATTCAAAAGATAAAAAAGATTTTGAAATTAAATTAGAGACAATTTTTGAGGTTTATTATGCGGAAAAACCAAAGATGAAAAGCTTATTCGAATATCAAAGTTTTGAGGAGGTTCCAAGATTAAATTCGACTTTACCAGATAATATAAAACAAAAATTCATTATTAAATACAACAAAGAAAGTGGATCTTTTGGAGATTTAGAAATTTCAGGAGATCCTAGCGCTGTGCAGCTATTTTCTGGTTATGATAATTTTTATATTGCCTAGAGCGGTTTTTTGTTTTCCCGAATGTCTCGAATCGTCTTTTTCATATAACGGTATCTATTGGATCCAAAAACCATCATCACAAGTCCACCAGCGATAAGAACCGCACCAGAAATATTAAAAAGGGGGCTAACTGTAAAGTGTAGCAAGGTTACTCCTCCGGCAATCATTGTCAGGCTTGTTCTTATGTAACCCAGAAAGGTTGATTCGTTGGCAAGAATTGTTCTCTCAATTGCCAAGCGGTCTCTTAGGATTAACTGTTCTGAAAGAAATTGGTTATAAAAATCTTTTTCTTCATCTCCTTCAAATATCTTTTTGTAAGAAGATAAATCAGAAAAATGAATTGGGGATTTTATTTTATCTAAAATAAATTTCATTTTATTTATAAACCTTAACTCTCGCTGGTCTGATTATACGATCAGAGGATTTGTATCCTTTCTGTGTTACCTCAGCAATCTTCCCACTCATTGATTCATCAGAATTCTCTACTGTATCAAGTGCTTCATGAATGTTTGGATCTACCTCCTCCCCTATTTTTGGAGAAATTTCAGAAACTCCATGGTCAGCGAGAACTTTTATTAACTGCTGGTGAATATATTCAACTCCCATTCTCCAATTCTTCTCAACTTTCTCCCAAGCTTCACGATTGGCAAAAGCCATATCATACGCGTCTAGAACCGGAAGAAGTTCTTCAACAAACATTTCTTTTGTTAAATTCTTTGCTCTAGTTATTCTTGAATCCTCATCTTTTTTATAATTTTGAAAGTCCGCTCGCTCTCTTTGCCAGTTAGTTAGATATTCTTGTTTTTCTTTTTGAGCTTCTTTCAAGTCTTTACGAGTTTTCTTAAGCGTTGCTTTCAAGTCTTCTTCTCCATCGGCATTGTAAACAAACTCGACAATGTCATCCTCTTCTTCAATCAGAGGCTCATTCTCTGTGTTTTCTTCGTTTTTATCTAGTTCGTCCTTCATATAGTCGTCAGTATATCATTATTTAAAAGGCTTTCAAGATTGTATGGTTGACACATTTTGTATCCTTGATACAGTAAAAATATGAATAGAACTGTCGGCACAAACTATATTTGGCACGTCCGCACAATGAAGTGTTTTTTCAACACTTCTTTTTGGGTTAGTGCCTGTGCTCATAGTCTAGAAATCTCTCCAAGTATCTCGAGATAAACTAAGAATCTAAGAACAAAGACACCAGCCCAAAAAGCTGGTGATTTTTGTTCCTCGACAATTAAATACAAACTATTTATTTCACTTAAAATTCTAAAATTATGAAAAAAGTAAAAAAGAACTCTAAAAAACGAATTAAATCTAAAATTAAAAAAGCCCAATCTTACAATCTATATTTTGGTAGAGATTACAAGGGCCCACATTTTTAAATTTTAAAACTTTTAAACTAAATTTTATGAAAAAGACTACAAACAAATCCAAGAAAAAGATTCTGAAGAAAAGGAAAATCAAAATCACTCCTTACACTCGTAAAAAGGATGACAAAAACAAAACATTCAGCTGGTTATAAAACAACTTGTTATGCAAAAAGAAAATATTCAACCGGACAACCTGGCACAAGGTGTTGGACCCGACGAGACAACAAGCCAAAAAAACTATCACTCAGACAGATTTGAAGGAGATGTTTCCTGGAATACAAACAACTTTCCAGAAAATGTAGATCACAAACCAGACGGAAACACCCCTATTGATAATGTAGGACTTTATCAAAACTGGTTTTGGGGTGGAATAGATAGAGAATAAATCAAAAAGGGCCAATTAGGCCCCTTTTTTATTTCTTAGCTTTCTTTATTTTTATCTTGCTCTTCTCTGGCTTTTTCAAACTAAACAATTCATAGGATAGTTGTAGGGCTTTCTTTAAGTGTCCAAGTTCAAAGTTCTCATCTACCGCGTGCATTCGACAGTCTTCGTTTGCAATTGGCATAAGAACTTGCGGAACGCTCAGGAGTCTATCAATTTCTGTAACAATCGGAAGAGTTGCTCCACAGTGTTTGATTAAAGCTCTTTTCTTATAAACCTTTTCCATCAAATCTTTAATATTTCCAGCATATTCGTTGTTTAGAGAAAGTCTAACCCCTTTGCTTGATTCCTTGGCTTCAAATTTAACTTCGCAATGCTTCGGGGTTATTTTCTTTAAGTAAGCTTCAACTTTTCTTTTTATATCAGCTGGATCTTGTTCTGGAACCAAACGGAAATTTAGTTTTGCCACTGCCTTGTGAGGAACACTATTTCTGTACCCAACTCCTGTATAACCGGATTCAATTCCTGTTACTTGAAGTGTTGGACGAAATCCAACTTGTGAGTGGAAGTTGTGACCCTTTTCCACTAGGACTTGTTTCAAGCCTGTTACAGATTGAAGGTTTGAGATTGAAAAAGGAAGTTTCTTTGTTTCAAGAAAATGTTCTTTTTTTATTTCTGGAACATCATCATAAAATCCTGGGATTGTTACAACATATTTTTCTTCATCAAAGAGCTTGTCTAGAAGTAGAACAAGTTCGTGAGCAGAATTCGGAACAGCTCCTCCGTATATTCCAGAGTGTAGATCTCTATCAGAAGTAGACAAGCTAATTGTTGCGTTCAGAACTCCACGGAATCCAGCTTCGAGTGTTGGGTAGCAAGAGGTTATTTCTCCGTCAGAAATAAGGACAAAGTCTGATTCAATTAGTTTCTTGTTGTCTCGAATAAACTTGGCCATATCACTTGAGCCACTTTCTTCGTCTCCCTCAATCAAGAATACGACATTATATTCAAGTTTGCCTGACTTTATCAGAGAAAAAATAGTTGCCATGTGAACAGCAATCTGACCCTTGTTGTCTACTGCTCCACGAGCAATAAGTCTTCCCTTCTCCTCTCGAAGAGTGAAAGGATCCTTTTTCCAGCCGTCCTTTGCCTCAGCAGGTTGAACATCATAGTGACCATAGATAAGACAAGTTTTCTTGAGTGGATGAACAGTATAGCGAGCTACAACGATAGGATTACCGTATCCGCGAACAATATGTCCGGTAAAACCATTCTGCGCAAAGATATGAGTAAGCCACTTTGCTGTCTTTTCGATATCTGGTTTATACTTTTCGTCAGTTGAAACGCTCTTGAATTTTATAAATTCAGCCAGAAGCTTTTTGTATTCTGGATACAAAGTTGTTGGTATTGGCATAACTTAATAATTATAAAGGAAAACCGGTATAAAACAAAAAAGTTTTTTAAGAAAGAATCATCTTAATTGCTGTTCCCAAGATTATTAAACCAAGAAGCGGTTTAAGCCACTTGTCCCCCTTTTTAATAGCAAAATCTGTTCCAATATATCCACCTATCATCATTCCCAAGAATAATGTAACTGCATATCTGTAGTTAATTAAATCTGAAAAGGCAAAAACCAAAACAGATCCGATTCCGGAAAGCACTAGTGGTATTCTTGTAACTGCTTTACCTTGGAGAATTGTATATCCATAACCCCGAATTCTTATAAAAGTTTCCAGAAATCCTGCTCCTGGACTAAAAAACCCTGACCATGCGCTTGCAAAGAAATATGCTATATGAGAAATGATTCTCTTTTTACCAACCGCTCGGTTTTCTTTGAGTCCAAGATTTCTGTTTATAAACAAAATAGGAAAAATAATTAGAAGTATAATTCCAATTAGTTTAGATAAGATCTCTTCATTTATAGATACAACTATCAAGCTTCCAATTATTGTTGCCGGGACGCAGATAAGAGTAAGGGCAATAACGTCTCGTCTTAGAACTCCCATGTTTTTAGACTTCGAAAATCTTAAGATATTTCCTAGTTTTGAACCAACATCTCCAAAGTTTGATGTTCCGAGTGCAATGTGCGGTGGAATTCCGAAAAACAAGAGAGCGGAAATAACTATTATTCCTGAGCCTGCGGCAATACCACTAATAAACGCACCAATAATCCCAACTAGAAATATTAATAATTCTACAGGAACGTGCATAATTTTTATTTAGAAAGTCTCTGGTCTATTCTGTTTATGTCTCTTGGGAAAAGGGTTGCTTCCTTAACGTTCTCTATACCGAGGAACTTTTGAGTTAATCTCTCAAGTCCCATTCCGATTCCTCCGTGTGGTGGAAGTCCGTATTTGAAGGCCATAAGATAGAATTCAAACTTTGCTGGATCAAGTCCTTTTGATTTTATCTTTTCAATCAACATGTCATAGTCGTGAACTCTCTGACTTCCAGAAATTATTTCAACTCCACGGAAAAGAAGATCGAAGCTTTTTGTCATTCCAGGGTCTTCCATGTCTTCCATTGTATAAAATGGTCTTTTTGAAACAGGATAATGTGTGACAAAGATGAAATCACTTCCGAGATTGTTCTTTGAATATTCGCAAAGCCATCTTTCATCTTCCGGATCAAGGTCTGGTTCTGTTGTTTTGTCTACACCAGTTTCTTTTTTGATAAGCTCCTGAACTTCGCGAAGCTTCATAACTGGGAATTTTTCTGGAGCAAGAGGAGTTTCAATGCCAAAGATTTCCAATTCTTTCACATTCTTTTCTGTTACTTCCTTTGTCATATAACGAAGGGTATTTGTTATCATCTCCATAACATCAGTATGGTCCTTGATGAATCCCATTTCGATATCAAGCATTGATATTTCATTCAGGTGACGAGAAGTTGCGTGTTTTTCGGCACGGAACTGAGGACCGGCAGCATAAACTCTTTCATATACTCCAACCATCATTTGTTTATACAACTGAGGTGAAGTCGCCAAGTATGCTGGCTGATCATAAAGATACTCAATCTTGAATATTCCAGCTCCTCCTTCTGCGTCATCCCCTACTATCTTTGGAGCTTGGAATTCTGTGAAGCCTTGTGAATTTAGATACTCACGAAATCCTGTTAGAAGTGTGTGTTGAACCTTGAATATTGCTTGCTCTTTTTCACGACGAAGTGTCAGTGGTCTGTAATCTAGAAGTGTGTCTAGATTTAGGTCAGCATCCATTGCAAAAGGAAGTTCTTGAGCTTGAGATAGAACTGTAATTACTAATATTTCCAATTCTATATCTCCATTTTGTTTTCCAGCTTGTTTATTCTTTTCAGGTCTTTCGTTTACTTTACCTCTTACTTCCACCACCCATTCACTTCGAACTGTTTTACCAGTTTCCATTGCTTCACTTCCTGGCAAGATAACACCTTGAACAATTCCAGATCTATCTCTGAAATCCAAGAATATTAATTTTCCTTGATCACGACGAACATTGATCCAACCGTTTATAATAACTTCTTCTCCTTTCTTTGATGACAACTCGCTAATTATTGTACGCATATTTTTTAGGTAGCCTTGGAAACAAAAAATCGCCTCCACGAACTATCAATTAATTTGATAATTTGCAGGGGCGATTCTTTATTGAAACGCGGTGCCACCCTGATTCGCCAAAGTAGATTCGATGTCTACCTTGACCTCTTGAACTAAGCTCTCAGCTAGTAGCTTTTAGCTGTAAGCTTCTTTTCCTCCCCGTGTGTCAGACGGATCAAAGGTTAACTTTATCCTACTATGAAAAATAAGTGCCCGCAAGAACGTTGCAAGCACTTTGAAACTATCGCCTATATATTAGAAAAGGTACTTACGTATTCGAGTTCTCCTTTCTCGGAATGAACCGGACGATAGCTTCATGGACACATTAACACAATCTTACTATTCTTGGTATTCCTTAGCTTGAGCCATATACATTTCATGATATTTACCATTATTTTTTATTAACTCCTCATGGGTTCCTTCTTCAACTATCTCACCATGTTCGAGAACAATTATTCTATCAGCCCGTTTAACAGTATTAAATCTATGAGAAATTATGATAATAGTTCTGTTTCTTTCTTCTTCGAATAACTCGTTGAAAATTTTTGATTCAGCAATTGCGTCAATGGCAGAAGTTGGCTCATCTAAGATTAGAACTTTTGAATCACGAAGAAGGAATCTAGCAAGGGCGATCTTCTGGTTTTGGCCACGAGATAGTTCTACCCCGTCAGTAAATGCTCTCTCTGGTATATTATCAAACTTCTTTGGAAGCTTCTCAATAAATTCTAAAGCATGAGCTCGTCTTGCTGATTCTTTTATTTTAGCCCTACTAACTTTATCAGGTTGCTCATTAGAACCATATGCGATTTGTTCACCGATGGTATCAGAGTAGGTTACATAATCCTGAGTCATTACCGATAAGGACTTCTGCCAATCTAAAGTTTTTATATCTTTTATAT
>CALBMC010000002.1 GCA_937895685.1 uncultured bacterium
GTGTATGGGCCGTGTCTCAGTCCCATCGGTGGGGGTCAGGCTCTCACCTCCCCTAAACGTCATTGCCTTGGTGAGCCATTACCTCACCAACAAGCTGATATTCCGCAGGCTGTTCCCAAAGCGTTAAAACTTTACTCTTGCGAGACCATCGAGAATTACCTACGCTTTCGCGTAGCTATGCTCGACTTTGGGGTACATTCCTACGTGTTACTACCTCGTCTGCCACTAACCAGAAATCTTTTCCATAAAATCGCTTGTATTGCTACTTACTTTCTTACTTCCAAGGCCTAGTTCGTTCGACTTGCATGCCTTATCCACGCCGCCAGCATTCATCCTGAGCTAGGATCAAACTCTTTTTAAAAAGAATTGACCAGAACAAAACAAAACAGAATTGAATTACTTTATAATTTAAATTGGCGTATTTAACTATCAAAGATTGAATTTCACCTCCTCCCAGAAATTAATCAGGGACTGAATGAAAAAGCGCACTCATGCGCGTAAAGGGAGTATATACCAGTCATATTTATCTGTCAACTATTAATAAGAGTTCAAAAAAATATATAGAAATAAAGGCTTTTGTGGATAAAACTTGCCAAAAAATAATAAATATGAGAGCATACTAGTCATGGGTACTATTAACTCGATTCTGCCTATTGTGCAGATAATTTTGGCGGCACTACTAATACTTTCTATCATTCTTCAACGTTCAGGTTCTGGAATAGAAGGAGCTCTTGGAGGAGGAGATGGAACAAGCTTTTATAACGCGCGACGAGGATTCGAGCGCTTCCTTTTCAATTTCACTGTTGTAATTGCTATTCTATTTGTTGTTTCAACTGTAGTTGCGGTACTCATCTAAATTAAAATAGATTTATTTCTATCATCCCCGTAATAACGGGAAAATAATAAATGAAAATAAATAAACAAAGTTTCGCCTCTTCATTGCGTTTTATTAAGCAAACCGTTGCAACTTTCAATTACAAACAACAAATAATCTTTGGTTTTTTTGCTACTACACTAATAGTTAGTTCTGTAGTTTTGCTTTTAAAATTGAATCAAGAATTAAAAGTCTCTGTTCCTCAAAAAGGAGGAAGTATTACTGAAGGAGTTGTTGGTACTCCGCGTTTTATTAATCCAGTTCTTGCCGTTTCAAATGCTGACAGAGCTTTAACCTCAATTGTTTTCTCAGGATTAATGAAGAAAGATGAGAATGGAAATATAATTCCAAACATCGCAAGTTCATATGAAATATCAACCGATGGAAAAACTTACACTTTTTTCATAAAAGAAAATTTAAGTTTCCATAACGGACAAAAAATAACAGCCGATGATATCGTCTTTACAATAGATAAGATAAAAGATCCAGCAATAAAAAGCCCTCTTAGAGCTGAATGGGAAGGAATAACTGTAGAAGCGATAGATGAATTAACTGTTGAATTTAAACTAGACAAACCATTCTCCCCTTTTATTGAATACGCAACCGTTGGAATTTTGCCAAAAAGCTTGTGGGAAAATATAAACTCTGAAGAATTTGCTCTAACTGAATACAATCTATACGCAATCGGTTCTGGTCCTTACAAAATTTCTGAAATAAATAAAAATGCCGGAGTTCCAGATTCTTTTGTTTTAGAAGATTTCAAAAACTATGCGCTAGGTGAACCTTTTATAAAAAATATAACAATAAGAAGTTTTGATAATGAAGAATCTGCGGCTAAATCATTCAAAGCTGGAAACATTGATCTTGTTGGAATTCTTTCAACTGAAAATTCTGACATCATAACAAAGTATGCAGAAAAAGTTGAAGTAACAACTCTACCTAGAATTTTCTCAATATTTGTTAACCCTTCAGAAAATGAAATTCTTGGAGACCAAAAACTTCTAACAATTTTATCAAATTCAATAAATAGAGATGAGATTGTTAAAAATGTTCTTGATGGGTTCGGTGTCCCACTATACGGACCATTACCTGAAGATACTCTTGCTCCCTCAAAAACCTTAACACCAGAAGAAGCCGGACTTGCACTCGATGAACTTGGTTGGAAACTTGGAGAAGAAGGAATCAGAAGCAAAGAAATAAATAAAAAGAAAGTTTATTTATCATTTGATCTTTCAACAAGTGACGCAGAAGAACTTTCAGAAACAGCTAGAATGATTTCTGAGATGATGGCTCAAATTGGAGTAGAAGTAAAAGTCCAACCTTATGAAATCGGAACTTTAAACCAAGACATCATTAGACCAAGAAATTATGAGATGCTTCTGTTTGGACAAGTTCTAGCGAGTGAGACTGACTTGTATTCATTCTGGCACTCTTCTCAAAGAAACGATCCAGGACTAAATGTTGCAAAATACGCCAGCGTCAGAGCCGATTCCCTTCTTGAGCAAGCAGTAAAAGAAACAAACATCGAAAGTCAGAAAGAGTTATTAAAACAAGCAAGTAGTGTGATCGCAAAAGAAAACGGAGCAATATTCTTATACGCACCATCCTATATTTACGCTTTAAACAAAGACATCGGTAACTTATCAATTAACAAAATTTCAAGCACAGTAGACAGATTTGCCAACGTAGAAGATTGGTATGTCCTAACCGAAAAAGTTTGGAAAATATTCGAATAAAAATTATGGAAGAAAATAAAAACAATATACACAGAAGAAGACCTGCTTCAAAAAGGTCAACCCTTGCTTATCACAGAAACGATCATCAAGGACAATCAAATAATCAACCAACAAACACTCCAAGTGACGCCTTTTCTAATGCAATAGACAAAGCAATCGGAGCTGTGGCACCAAAAGCGCCTAATAACAATCCTCAACACACAGGAAGACCACAACATAAAAACTCAAACAGACCAGCCTCTAATCAAGCAAAAGCTGAAGGAGAAGGATCTAAGGGAATGCCTCGCCAAAGAAAAACAATGCGAGCAGGTGGACATGGAAAAGATAAACCAAAAAATGCAAACTACACTCACACTTCAAAAAGAAGAGCTGGATCAACATTGGATATTCCAAAAGTAGAAGAAGGAGTTCTTAGAATTGTTCCTCTTGGAGGAGTTGAACAAGTTGGTCAAAACATGACTGCTATTGAATACGGTGACGACATTATAATTGTTGACGCTGGTATTCAATTTGCCGAAGTAGACCACCCAGGAGTTGATTACATTATTCCAAATACAAAATACCTAGAAGATCGTGTAGAAAAAATAAGAGGATTGTTTATCACTCACGGACACCTAGATCACATCGGGGCACTTCCTTACATTATTGAAAAGATTGGTAACCCTCAAATATACTCAAGACAATTCGGAGCAGTAATGATCGCAAAACGTCACGAAGAGTTCCCTCACCTACCAAAACTAAACATGAATATTGTTGCAGCTGAAGATACAATCAAGGCTGGAATTTTTACAATAAAAACATTTGCTATTTCACACACAATTCCTGATTCTATGGGACTTGTTATACAAACACCTCTTGGAGATATAGCCTTTATTGAAGACGTTAGAGTAGACAACATTGCAGGGGTTCCAACAGAAGAAGAAGTAGAACAATATAAACGTTTCGCTGGAAAAGAAATGCTTCTACTTACAATGGACTCAACAAGTATCTGGAAAAATGGATGGTCTCTTTCTGAACAAACTGTTGTAAAAAATATCATTGAAATAATGAAAAATGTTCCAGGAAGAATAATTATCGGAAGCTTTGCTTCTCAAGTAGAAAGACTTGTTTCTATTATTGATGCAGCTGAAAGTTTTGGAAAGAAAATTGTTGTAGATGGAAGAAGTATGAAAAGCAATATTGAAATTGCCAAACAACTAGGAATAATGAAATCAAAAAGTATCATTTCAGTTGAAGAAATGCATAACTATCCACCAAACAAAATAGTTATGATTGCAACAGGGTCCCAAGGAGAAGAATTTGCTGCTCTTGCAAGAATGGCGAATAAAACTCACCGACAGATAACATTGCAACCTTCAGACACAATACTTCTGTCTTCTTCAGCTATTCCAGGAAACGAAAGAGATATCGACAAGTTGAAAGACAATCTATACAGAAGCGGTGCAAAAATAATTACTTATACAGACTCTGACGTTCACGCTTCAGGACATGGAAACAGAGAAGAACTTCGATGGATCCACAAACAAATAAACTACAGATTCTTTATGCCTGTGCACGGAAATCACTTCATGCTTTGCCAACACGCGGAATTATCTCAAGCTCAAGGAACTTCAAAAGAAAATACAATTGTTCCAGACAATGGTTCAATAATAGAAATCTATGATGGTGGTAAAAAGGTTAGAGTTCGAAAAGAAAAAGCACCTTCTGATCTTGTTACAGTTGATGGATTTAGCATTGGAGATACACAAGAGTTCGTGATCCGAGACAGAAAGATGCTAGCACAAGACGGAATGTTTGTTGTGATTGCAACTATTGATAACAAGACTGGAAGACTTAAGAAATCTCCCGATCTCATCTCTAGAGGATTTGTTTATCTAAAAGAAAATCAAGATCTTCTTAAAGACACAAGAACAATAATAAAACGTTCAATAGAATCTTCAATGAAAGGCGGATTAAACGCAGCAAGTCTAGAGTATGCAAAATCAACACTTGGAGATGCTGTTTCAAAATTCCTTTTCCAAAAAACAGCTAAGCGTCCTCTCGTAATTCCTGTTATACTAAGTGTGTAATGCTTCGCTTCATATACGCGACAAGTTTCTTATTTTCATTTCAGTCGGCTATCACAGCCTACTTGAATTCTTCGTTCCTATCTTCCTTCTTTGATAGTCGTTGGATTGGTATATTCTTTACCGCTTCATCAATTATCTCTCTTCTTGTTCTTTCTTTTATGCCAAAAATTTTGGCCAAAGTTGGAAATAGAAATTTTGCAACTGGATTACTAACACTTGGAGCCTTCTCTGCCCTTCTTATGTCTCTTGGGGCTCACCCTCTTCTTACTGCTATAGCCTTCATCGCCTCACAGATAACTCTAGTAGTAATGGTTCCATCAATGGACATATTCATTGAACACTATTCAAAGCAAGAAGATACTGGGAAGGCTCGCGGATTGTATCTTACAATCATAAATGTAGCTTGGGTTATGTCACCATTTTTGGCGACTAGATTATTTATTTTTGGAGGATTCTCAGAGCTTTATGCAATCGTTGCAATCGTTCTTTCCCTTGCTTCTCTTATGCTATATCACAGCTCAAACGGATTTGCTGACAAAAAATACATGAGAGAACCTTTCTGGGTTTCAATAAAGAAAATGAAAGCAAAAGCTGATCTTAGAAGAATTTCTATCGTTAATTTTATATTACAATTCTTTTACTCTTGGATGGTTGTTTATACTCCGCTTTACCTGACAAAAACAATTGGTCTTGAGTGGGATGTGATCGGAATAATATTCACTGTTATGCTTTTGCCATTTGTTCTATTCCAACTACCACTTGGACGTTTAGCCGATAAGCGCCTTGGGGAAAAAGAAATTTTAATGACTGGTATTTCTATAATGAGCATTGCCACTCTTGTTTTCGCCTTCTCACACAACCTTACCCCAATCTTCATCGGACTTATCCTTTTTGCAACTAGAACTGGGGCAAGCTTCATTGAAGTCATGGCTGAAACATATTTCTTCAAAAAGGTAGACGAGGAAGACGCAGAAATGATTTCATTCTTCAGAGATGCTATGCCTATCGCTTATCTAATTGGTCCCCTACTTGGAGGAATTCTGATTGGAAAATTGGGATATGAACCTCTCTATATAATTCTTTCAATTATTGTTTTACTCTCTCTTATCCCAGCCTCAAGAATAAAAGATACAAAATAAAAAACCCGCCGAAGCGGGATTTTTTATAATTCCTTTACTTTCAAAAATGGATTTAAAATTTTGAAAATTATTCTAGTGCTCTGCTTTGAAAAATTAAACAAAACTCCAAGTGTCAAAAATATTAAGGCTGACTGTAAATCAAAAAATGAAATAAAGATTGCTAATATTCCACAAAAAACTGGGAACAGTATTCTGGCATACAGATGTCGGCTTTCTATTACACCAATCTGCTCGTTTTCTATATCGTGAGACATAAGGGCATAGTGTCGCATCCAAAAGATAACCAATCCTATCAAAATAGTGTGAGATGAGAAGATAACAACAGCAGACTGTAGGTTATGATAATGAGCTAAAAGATGACTTGAGAAAGGAACTAAGGCAACTAGGAACAAGAAGATTGAGTTGATTAGTGTAAATCTATTATCTATATTTTTCGCATAGACAGAGGCAATAAAGTGATGAGCTCTCCAATAAGTAAACAACACGGCAAAAGATAGGAAGAAGCTAGAAAAAGAAGGTATTAGTTGATGAAATAAAATACCAAGTTCAAGATCACTATCTGCTTTTCCAATTGGAAGTTTTATATCCAAAACCAAAAGAGTCATAACGATAGAAAAAATTCCATCTGCAAGTTGCTCAAGTCTTTGTTGTTTCATATTGATTTAATTTTAACAAAATAACTAAAAATAAAAAACCCCAACAAGTATTCATTGGGGCTTTTTATTTATTATTTAAGATTTCTTTGTTCTTGATTTTACTCTGTCATTTTCCTTCAATAATTGTTTTCGGAGACGAACACTTTTTGGTGTAACTTCTAGATATTCATCTTCAACCATTGTTTCAAGTCCTCTTTCGATAGAAAGTTCGAAAGGAGGAACCAAGTTTATCGCTTCATCTGTTCCAGAAGCTCGAACGTTAGAAAGTTGTTTTCCTTTTGTTGGGTTAACCATCATTTCTTCACCTTTTGAAGTGTTTCCAATAACCATTCCTTCATAAACTTCTGTTGCTGGAGCAATGTATAGAACTCCTCTGTCTTGTAGATTCCAAAGTGAGAATCCTAGAGCCTTTCCGTCTGCCATAGAAACCATAGAACCAACCACTCTTTTTCTTATCTCTCCAGCGTAATCTCTAAATCCAACAAATCGAGATGACAAAATTCCCTCTCCCTTTGTATCAATAACGAACTGGTTTCGATATCCCAAAAGTCCTCTTGTTGGACCTTCTAGAATTATTCGAACGTGTGTTTCGTGGATCTTCATATCAATCATTGAGAATCCTCTCATTCCAAGCTTTTCAATAACTGCTCCTTGATATTCAGTTGGAATATCAATCACAACCTCTTCGAAAGGCTCAGTTTTCTTTCCGTTTTCTTCTCTGATGATCGCTTCTGGTTGAGAAACTTGTAGCTCATATCCTTCGCGTCTCATATTTTCAATCAAAATAGCAACGTGTAGTTCTCCTCTTCCGTAAACTCTAAACTTATCTCCAGAATCAAGATCTACTTTTAGTCCAACGTTTATTTCAAGTTCTTTTTCAAGTCTTTCTCTGATTTGGCGAGATGTTACAAACTTTCCTTCGCGTCCTGCAAAAGGTGAATCATTAACCAAGAAGTTTAGAGCAATAGTTGGCTCATCAATTGCAATTCCTGGCATTGGATCTGTTTCTTCATTATCAGAGATAGTCTCTCCAATGAAAATATCTGGAAGTCCGGCAACCAAAACAATATCTCCAGCAATCGCTTCTGCAACTTCAACTCTTTCTAGTCCTTTGAAAGTAAATAGCTTTGTTAACTTTCCTTTTCTTGCTTCTCCTGAAGGTTTCTTTACTACAACTCCTCCAGCAAGAGAGATTTTTCCTTCATAAATTCTTCCAATCGCAAGTCTTCCCATGAAGTTATCGTAACCTAGGTTAAACACTTGCATCTTAAGTGGAGAATTCTCTTTTCCGAAAGAGGCAGGGGGGATACTCTCAATAATAGTATCTAGAAGTGGAGTTAAATCAGTAGACTCATCTTCCATTTTCTTTTTTGCAATTCCAGATCTTCCGATTGCATAAACAACTTTGAAATTTGATTGTTCATCATTTGCTCCAAGCTCCAAGAATAGTTCCAGAACTTCATCTTCAACTCTTTTTGGATCTGCCGCTGGTTTATCAATTTTGTTTATAACAACAATAGGCTTGATTCCAAGTTCAAGAGATTTCTTCAAAACAAATCTTGTTTGAGGCATTGGACCTTCTTGAGCATCTACAACCAAAAGAACTGAGTCGATAGAACGCAATACTCGCTCAACTTCACTTCCGAAGTCGGCGTGTCCTGGAGTGTCCACAATGTTTATTTTTGTGCCTTTATACTCAACTGAGGTATTTTTTGAGTAAATAGTAATACCACGCTCCTTTTCTATGGTGTTTGAGTCCATAGATATACCTTCCTCGGTAACAGCCCCTGTTTGGCGCATTATAGCGTCTGTAAGGGTTGTTTTTCCGTGGTCCACGTGTGCAATTATAGCGATATTTCTTATTTCCATAGTATTTTTAGGATAAAAAAACGGGCCGAGAATTGGCCGTTTTCTAACATAATCATTTTACTTATTTTGATGATTTAGTCAATTGGTTGATAAAAAATCCAGCAAAATTTTCTCGGTTTTTTGATACAAAATACCAGAAACCAGATCATTTAGTTTTATCTGACCA
>CALBMC010000003.1 GCA_937895685.1 uncultured bacterium
CCGATCTGTTCCTATCAGGTCATTGAGCCTCGTATGTGCGAAGCTGATGACTCCTGGTGCAACCATTTGCAGAAAGTCTATATTGGCTTTTCCTCGTCAGATCCGAATAAGGCGGTCATCACCGAGTATGGACCTGAGACCCAGCCATCTCGAACCACAGTCCTAGTTGAGATTCCATGCTCAGATCTCGGTAGCTGTCCTGAGTTCGCAAATATCGAAGGGTTGTTCCCTATGGCTGGGTGGTCTTACATTAAAAATGTTCCCAGCACTTCATTTGAAAAGCATGATTATCAGACTTTCTCGGAAGATAGAAAGTTTCAAGGCTTGAGTGAATTCACGAGCTACGATTATGCAAGCACGATATCCAAAGGAGCTGACTTCAGCACTGTTTCCACAAAACGCGCTTACCGGCTCAAGAGATTGTGATTACATAGCTAAAATTTCATCACAATAATTAAGAATTAAATTAATTCAATTCATAGTCATATGACAAAGTCCGAAATCCAATCTGCATTGGAATTATATTTAACAAAATAATGCACCACGACTAAAAACCTGCTATCCGCATAAGGTATCTGCCGTGCCTTCTTCTTGAAGCTTCAAGAAAAGGCCACAGGGTATCCAATATCGAGGTGTGGTTTATGAGTCGATTGGGATTGCTCGCGAAAGTTTTTATCGTTTTTATGGCGAGCTTTGTTTGTGTCCCGCTCAAAGCGAAGGCTCCCAATGAGATCCGAACCTACATGCCTTTTTCTTTTCCGATCGACCCCGCTAAAATTCATACACTCCCGGATCTCAATATTGCTTTTGCGCTAAATAGCACCCTAGTTGAAAGAGATGACGAGAAAGAAATTTCTGCTGGCCTTGCAGAAAGCTGGTCTGTCATTGCTCCAAAGGTTTATCGATTGACCCTCAGGTCCGATGCTCAATGGTCAAATGGCGCTCTTATATTGGCCACAGATGTAAAGAGAAGTATCGAAAGGACCCTTCGAGTCCATCCAGGTGACACCCGAGGAATGGTCCAAGTATTGGATTCCATTTCTTGCCCTTCCAGTAGAGAAATTGACTTTAAACTCAAACTCCCCGCACACGACAGCAACCTGCTCCAAAAACTTACTGATCCTAAATTCGGCATCGTTAAAGTTCTCGATAACGGGCAATTGGACATGTCTACGACAAGTGGACTTTTTTCGGTTCTTCCAAATTCGAATCAAGTGCAGCTGGTTTTAGTTAAAAACCCAAATTCACTCTCTCAACCAGACCCTTCGCTTGCTGATCGGATTATCATCCGAAAAATGCCCATAGACAAAGAATCTCCTACTGTCCTTCGCGTTGATGATTGGCCTAATCTCATTGAATCCACTTCTCTCTACAAAGAGAACTTTATGAAAAACTATCAACAGGATGGATTTGAAACCTGGGCTACTCCGCTCGACAAACTTCTGTATCTGCAACTTGGAAAACGAATCGCAAATACTGAAGGCCGAGACCTTCTACGCTTTTTGCGGTCGAAGATAAAAAATGAGCTTCTTGTTCAAGGGCTATCGGGTTACACGCCGACCAATCAAGTTTTTCCACGCGGTTATGAACTTTACGATTCTGGCTTCTCATGCTTAGGTCGAGAGCAAGAGGCCCTACCTGCAAAATTTAAAGGTCGACCCATCGATATTTTAATTAGCCCTGCCCGAGTTTCATCCACGATGAAAGAAAATTTAGGACAAGCAGTAAAAGAGGCTACAGGTAAAGAACCCCGTTTTATCTCTGGCTCTGCGGTGATCTTGTCGTCGCCGTTGGCGCCGGGGCGGTTGGATTTCTTGGC
>CALBMC010000004.1 GCA_937895685.1 uncultured bacterium
AAGGACGAAATAAATAAAACCAAGTGAATTAAATTTTATCTTTTCATCTGACATTTTTACACCAACAATAAAAGTAAACATAGTTACTAAGTATAGAGTTATACCAAGCATTGTTATTAGATTAGTGTTTACATAAAAAAGATCAAACTTTGGAGAAACTTCTAATGCATTAATACCTCTAACAGATAATTCATTTATTTGAGAGGAGGCAAAAGCTACGCTATTTGAAAAAAGTGTCACAAATAAATGAACAACGGCAAGTAGCCCAACTGCTCCAAAAGGAACTGTGAACATAGAGAAAACTCCAAACTTTTTATTAAATAGATATTTTCTGTAATCAAAAGTGTTCATTATAAATCCATAAATCCATCTTAATCTTTGTTTGTATAATCCTTTTATAGTTTTTGGCGAATATGTATACACAAAAGCCTTATGACAGTTAACAATCTTCATTCCATTAATTTGCATACGGTAAGCTATTTCCATGTCTTCTGTCTTGTGTGCAGATCTAAAACCTCCCACCTTCTCGAAAACCTCTTTTCTATAAAAAGAAAAAGGACCAGGAGTAACGTGTATTCCACCAATCATACCTAAAACTTTTTTCAAAAATACTCCCATGAAATACTCAACTCTCTGAGCGATCTGAATTGGATTTTTTGGATCAAAAATTATCACGTTAGGGGCAACAGACATAACTTCTTTATCTTCAAAGTAAGAAACTATTCTAGAAAGAGCCTCTGGGTGAACGAATGAGTCTGCATCAAGGCAACCAACAAGCTCAGCCTTTGAGGTTTGTATCCCTAGATTAACAGCAGTATGTTTCCCACCGTTTTCTTTTTTTACCAAAGTAATTCTTGGATTGTCCTTGTACTCGAGCATCTTCTCCCAAGTGTTATCTGTACTACCATCATCAACTAACATTATCTCAATTTTATTTTTCGGATATTTCAAAGCTAAAAGAGACTTAACTGTCTTCTGAATAGTATTAGCTTCGTTCCAACAAGGCACAATTATAGAAACTGAGGGGTATCTTTTTGGCGCTTTTTTCTTCTCATCCATTTTTATATTTCCCCTATTTTCAAAATAAGAAACAATCAAAAAAACCTGAGCGTAGAGCGCCAGAAAAGTAGTTCCATATAAAATTATAGTGTTTATTCCTTCCACAGCCTTAAAAATAAAGAGATTTGGCTCTTTGGGCAATTATAACACAAAACCCCTTATATTTAAAGCCTTTTAAACAGTTCTAATTGTGGTTTATTTTGTTATAATTAACCGGTAAAAGTAATAAAAAAACTATGGAAAATAAATTATCTCTACCAATATCGATAGTTATAGCCGGGCTTCTAATTGCTGGCTCAATTTTCATATCTAATATGGAGAAACCTTCAGAAAAAAATCAGGAAGTGAAGAAGTTCGAAGTTGCAAAAGTAACTCAAGATGAACACATCAGAGGATCTCTGTCTTCTAACATAATTGCAATTGAATACTCAGACACTGAGTGCCCATACTGTAAGGTTTTCCATAAAACAATGAAAGAAGTTTTTGAAGAAAGAGGAGATTTTGCTTGGGTTTATAGACACTTCCCTCTTTCGATTCACCCAAAGGCATACAAAGAAGCAGTAGCAACTGAGTGTGCAAGTAATATCGGTGGAAATAATGCTTTCTGGTCATACCTAGACAGAATTTTTGAAGTAACCCCATCAAACAATAAACTAGAAGAAACTGAATTATACAAAATAGCAGATTATGTAGGGTTAAATAAAGTAGAATTTGAAAATTGTCTTACAAACGGTGAATTTAGCAAGGATGTGGATGCTGACGTGGCTTCTGGAGAGGCTGCCGGAGCAAGAGGAACACCTCATACTATTTTCCTAAACCAAAAAACTGGCGATACCGCAATCGTCTCTGGTGCTCAACCAAAAGAAGCGATCATTGCAGCAATCGAAAGTTTGATAGAATAAATAATCTTTTAATTTAAAAACCCTCACGCTCGTGAGGGTTTTTAAATATTAATCAAAATAATTTTTAAGTTTTTGAATTTTTTCGTGGTTTCTAAGTTTGTCATGAACTTTAGCTTCAATCTGTCTAATACGTTCACGAGTAACTCCAAACTCTTGTCCAACTTCTTCTAGAGTATGTTGAACTCCATCAATCAATCCATAACGAAGCTCAAGAATTCTTCTTTCCTTTGGAGAAAGCTCATCTAAAACTTCCTTGAAATGATCTGCCAAAATTCTTCTAGAAACTTCTTGATCTGGTCTTAAAATTTTCTCATCTGCGATAAATTCTCCAAGAGTTGATTTATCTTCATCATCTCCAATTGGCTGTTCTAGACTTCTGGTGTCTTGGTTGATTTGCTCAATTGTATGAACCTTTTCAACCTCAATTCCCATCTCAGTTGCAATCTCTTCAGCAAGTGGCTCTCTTCCCAAATCTTGTCCAAGACGACGCACAACTTGTTTGTATTTTGAGATTGTTTCAACCATGTGCACAGGAATTCTGATTGTTCTAGATTGATCAGCAAGCGCTCTGGTGATTGATTGACGAATCCACCAAGTAGCATAAGTTGAGAATTTATAACCCTTTGTCCAATCAAATTTCTCAACAGCCTTGAAAAGTCCTAGATTTCCTTCTTGAATCAAATCAAGCAAAGAAAGTCCTGAGCTTCTTCCGTCATACTTCTTTGCAATAGAAACAACAAGACGGAGGTTAGCACGAGCAAGAAGATTCTTCGCTTCTTCATCCCCCGCTTCAATTCTCTTTGCCAATTCTCTTTCGTCTCCTCCAGAGATAAGAGGATATTGTCCTATTTCTTTTAAATAAATTTGAATTGAATCGTGGTTTGTTTGATTAATTCTTCCTGAAGTAGAAGATTCTGCAAGAGAAGACGCATCTAAATCTAGAAGGTTTCCACCCTCCAAAACATCAATACCTGCTTGTTGCAGACGATCATATAGCTCTTCTAAGAAGAAAACATTCTGTTCAATATCAGGAAAAGTTTTCAAAATCTCGTCATAGGTAACAAAACCTCTCTTTCTACCTTTTGAAACAATCTCTTCTTTTCTTTTTTCCAAAATTTCCAACTTCTTGTCTTTTTTAACAGGTTTAGAAGTTTTGGCTGTCTTTTTCAAAACAACTTTCTTTTTTGCTATCGGTTTTTTCTTTACAACCTTTTTAGCAGCTGGCTTCTTTGAGACAACTTTTTTCTTTGCAATCGGTTTCTTTGTAACCTTTTTTGCAACTGGTTTCTTTTTTGGTTTTGCTTTTGTTTTAACTTTTTTAGACATAGATTTTTAAATTTTAACTGATAATGTTTTTATTTCTCCAATTCTTTTTGTTAACTCCTGACATTTTCTCAAAACTTCTTCTGCTTTTTTTGCGTCTCCCTTTTTCTCCAAATCTTTTAATTCATCTAGTAGGAACTTTAGTTTCTTTTCTATTTGAATTCTTTCGAGGGCAACGATTAGGTCTTCTACTAAATCTTTGGCTTTTGGACTGCCACCGAACGTATTCTCTGCTCTAAGGGCTCTTTCTTCTATTTCCTTTTCTGTTAATCTTTTTATCCTTGCATCAAGATCTTCTTCAACTAAATCTCCGAATCTTTTATTTATTTCAGCCTTATCAAAAGGCGGAGATTCTTTGTCTGACCATATTATATACAATCCTTCTAGCGCATTCACTATTCTTTCTTCTTGAGAAGATGACGGGGCCGATTTAACTTTAGAAAAAGTTTCTTCTCCTAAAGTTTCTACTTTTGATTTTTCAACTTCTTCTCTAACAGAAGCTTCGTCAATTCCGAGCTCTCTTGCTATCTCTCTTATCGATTCAGCTTGTTCAATCTTGTCTTCCATCACTTTAACAATTGGCAGAACTCGTCTTTTTGTTTGAAGAGTTCTTTCGCTCTTCTGATATTGATCTCTTATTTTACCAAGTAAATATTCAATTCCTGTTTTTGATTTTTCAGTAATCATAACCCAAACATCAGGGTTTTCTCTTATTTGGTCAGCTGGATCTTTACCACTTTGGATTTCTATCACTTCGCTTCTAACTCCAAGCGAG
>CALBMC010000005.1 GCA_937895685.1 uncultured bacterium
TGTCTGCTTGGCAAATAGTTAAAGGATCTCTATCCCCAGAGGGAGCTGATATTCAATTAAAACCACAAAGAGGAGATAGAAGTTATCTCAAAGGAAATAGATTGAATAAAAGTGATTATCGTGATAATAAAAAATATCATTTAAATAGACAACAATTAATTAACTTTTTAACAACGGGGTGGACTCCTGCTGTTCAGGCTGCTCAAGCAGGCGGAATGGGAGATATGGGTGCAGCTCCTCCTATGGGAATTTAAGGATTAAAATGAAATTTAAAAAATGGTTAGATATACAAGAAGTCGGCACAGGCACAAATGCAATTGCTGTATTCGCTCAAAGATTGGCAATGCCATCTAAGAAAAAAGATTCTGAAAAATGTGAAGAACCACCTAAAAACAAAGGTTGATTTCAAACTTATTTTTGTTAAACTTCATTTGTCTTTTTCGCAGCACTTCAAGAGCATAACAAATGAGAATTTTGAATTCGCCAAAGGTTTATCTAATCGCCCGCCCTCAAATTGTAGAAGAAGGCTTAAATGCTTTTCTTGACGAACAAGGTTTGCGTTGGCCTACCCCAACAGAAGGCGTTACTGAGGCCGAACGCTTAGTTGAAGTCGCAGGACGCTGTTGCTATATGAGTTTTGGAAATAAAGCAGGTAGCAAAACCAATGCTCAATATCTTCAAAATTTAATCGGTTTTAATGCTGATGGCACTTGGAAATCTGGACCTGCACATGGAAGTGTTTGTGAACATCCTACTTGGAGTTTTTTAATTGTAGGAGCTGGCAGAGGCTTTTCTCATGAACAAGTCAGGCACCGTACAGGGTGGGCTTATTCTCAATTAAGCACAAGATATTGTGACTTTGAAAGAGAAGAAGAAGAAGGCACTTGGGAACCCGGTTTTTGTATTCCTCCCTTGTCGCAATTAAGTGAAGAGACAGGTAGTGCTTTTGGAGAAAAATTGAAACAAAGTCAACAAGCTTATTGTGAACTTCTTAAGCTTATTGAAAATGATCTTTTGAATAATCCTAAATTTATGCAGACCTTACAACCATATCCAGAAAGAGAAAGAAAAAGGATGTTGAGAAAAGCTGCAAGAGGTGCGGCTCGTGATATTCTGCCAATTGCTACAGAAGCAATTATGGTTATGAGTGCAAATGCCAGAGCTATTTGGAATTGTATTGTTTTGAGAGGAAATGAGCATGCAGAAGCAGTCATTCGAGATGTTTATGTGCAAATTTCAAAAATAATGGAAAAAGAAATGCCTAGTCTTTTCAAAGGAATTTCTTATTCTCCTTGTTGGGATGGAACCGAAGTAGTAACCATGCCAAGAGATAAACTTTAGGATTTAATTCGAAAAAAATCCCATATTTATATGGGATTTTTTTATTTATACTCATTTATTTTAACCAAGGAGAATAAATGAGCGATTTTGATAAATTTATTGATTTAGATATAAATTCCACCCCTTTAAAAGTGGGAGTTATTGGCGATGCAATGATTGATGAATATTTTAATGTCAAAATAAAGAAAATATCTCCTGAATTCCCCATCCCAGTTATGCATTCAAATGAAGAGTCTTCTTTAAATCTTCCGGGTGGAGCTGCAAATGTTATTTATCAATTTAAGAATTTTAATATAAATCCTTATTTAATTTCTTTTACAGATGATGAATCAAATAAAGTTTTTAAAGATAACAATGTAAATTCATCTATATGTTGTAATATATCTGAATTTAAATGCAAGATCCCTAGAAAAAAACGTTTTTATAATGATGATTTCCCAACTTATCGCTGGGATGTAGAGTCTAACCATAATGATTATGGGTTAAATGAACGTTTAGACTCTTGTTGCTCTAAACAGATCGGAAGAGCAC
>CALBMC010000006.1 GCA_937895685.1 uncultured bacterium
TTAATAAAACCAGAAGTGATGATTTCTGTTCCAGCAGGAATTACCTCTACAGAAAGAAGAGCTGTTATTGAAGCGGCAATTAGAGCAGGAGCAAGAAGTGCTTATGTTGTGAAGGAACCAATTCTCGCTGCTATTGGTGCAGGAATTCCAATTCACGAATCAAAAGGACATATGGTTGTAGACATTGGTGGAGGAACAACAGACGTTGCTGTTATTTCTTTGGGAGGAATTGTTGCTTCAACTTCTGTTAAATGCGGAGGAACAAAGATTGATAGTGCAATAACTGATTACATAAAAAAAGCACACAACCTTTCTATCGGAGAAAAAACTGCTGAAGCGGTAAAAATATCTGTAGGAAGCGCTCTGCCAATTGAAGAAGAGTTGACTATAACAATAAAAGGAACTGACCATGTTCAGGGGTTACCGAGAACAGCTGATATCTCAACAAATCAAATAGTTAAAGCAATAGACAAAGAACTAAAAGAAATGATTAAAGCAATAAAATCAGTTCTTGCAGAAACCCCTCCAGAACTTTCTGCTGATATTATTGAAGAGGGAATAATTATGACAGGTGGCTCATCACTTCTACGTCATTTGCCGGCACTTGTAGAAAGAAGAACTGGAGTTAAGGCAAGTCTTGCTGAAGAACCTCTATATTGTGTGGTTAAAGGAAC
This sequence comes from uncultured bacterium, assembly GCA_937895685.1. GTDB lineage: Bacteria > Patescibacteriota > Minisyncoccia > Phycocordibacterales > UBA9973 > JAGOTH01. Next base: position 675 of record CALBMC010000006.1, read on the forward strand.
CGGAGCGGCTCTTGAACACTTGGATACTTATAAGAGAAGCGTAATCTCAAAAAGAAAAAAGTAATGGATAGTTTACTGAAAGATCTTTTCAATAATTCATCCCATGCTTTTTTGGTCTTGTCAGACAACATTGAAACTTCCGCAAAGAAAATAACCGAAAAGCTTTTGCTCGAATCAAAGGAAAGAAATTTTGTTTTCAGACTTTTTTCTCCAATAGACACTGGGATTGATGAAGCTAGAGAATTTAGACTTCTATCTAGGGAAAAAAGCGGAGACGAAGAAAATGGAACAATTCATTTTTTTATAATGAGAAGTCCTTCATATGAAGTTTTTCATACTTTACTTAAAACAGTAGAAGAGCCAACAGAAAATACAAAAATGGTTTTTTTGACGACAGAGCTTGCCAAGATTCCAGACACTTTCTCTTCGAGAGTTAGAACAATAAGAATAAAAGAAGAACCGGAAGTAAAAAAGGGAAAAGTAAAAGAGAAAGAAGACAAAGATAGTATTTATCGAAAAATATACAAGGAGGTTATGGATGAAGTAGAAAATTTCGATAATAAAGTAAATAAGAAAAGTTTTGTTGCAAAAATAAAATCTTTATCTTTTTTAAAAACAAACGCCGCTTCCGTTAAGATGATAGGCGAGAATTTGGAATTAAAAGACTAAAAACAGACTCGCCCGAGGTCAAATAATCTGTTATCATATTGTTTATGCAAATTTTAGATGAATTTAAAACAGCCGGAAATAATGTAAAAGACTGGCTACAAAAAGAATATAGCTCACTTCATACAGGAAGGGCTTCTCCATCAATTCTTGATGGTGTTAGTGTTTTGGCTTATGGGCAACCTTCTCCAATAAGAAATGTTGCTTCTATTTCTATTGAAGACGCCAAGACTCTTAGAATAGTTCCTTGGGATACTTCTTTAATAAAAGATATTGAAAGAGGAATTCAAGCAGCAAACTTAGGTCCGTCTCTTTCTCCAGATGGAGAAGGTATTAGAGTTATCTTCCCGGCTTTGACTGAAGAAAATAGAGAAAAGATTGTAAAAGTTTTGAAAGAAAAACTAGAAGACGCCAGAATTAGTGTTAGAAAAGAAAGAGAAGATGTAATGAATAAGATAAAAGATTCAGGAATAAGTGAGGACGAAGCTAAAAGAGCTAAAGATGAACTACAAAAATTAGTGGACAAGGTAAATGAAGAACTTGAAGCCCTTTTTGATAAGAAGGCAGAAGAAGTTCGAACAGTTTAATCTATGGGAGCAATTATTTTTATCTTCATTTTGATTGTGCTAGTTCTAGTACACGAATGGGGTCATTATATTACTGCGGTCAAGTATGGAGTGAAGGTTATGGAGTTTGGTTTTGGTTTCCCACCAAAGGCTAAAGTTCTTGGTAAAAAAGGAGATACAGAATTTACTCTAAACTGGATTCCTTTCGGAGGATTTGTGCGAATCTTTGGAGAAGATCCAAATGACAAACTAGAAGAAGGGGAAGATAAAAAAAGAGCTTTCTATAATCAATCCCACAGAAGACAAATTATCGTTTTGTCAGCTGGAGTTGCTTGTAACTTTATTTTGGCAATTCTATTTTTCACAGGAGCTTTTTCTATTGGTGTGCCTGTGGTGAAAGAAAACTTACCTCCTGGATATTCTGCACAATCTAGTCTAACTGTCACAAGTGTGGATTCTGAAAAGAGCGCCGATGTAGCTGGAGTTTTGGCTGGAGACTCTATCGTTTCTATTTTTAATGAAAAAGATGCTGTTTTTGTTGCAAATCCAAATACTGAAGAATTTCTTAAAGTAATAAAAAATAGCGAAAACGAAGAAGTCTCTCTTGTCCTTGAAAGAAAAGGCAAGGAAGTTGAGCTTCCGGTTACTCCAAAGGTTGATGAAGAAGGTGAAGTGCGAATAGGTGTTTCCTTAGAAGAATTGTCTACCTTGAAACTGCCTATTCATAAAGCATTTATTTATTCTGTTTCTAGTTCTATAAGAATTACAGGAGACATAACGCTCGCTATATTTAATCTTATTGCCGATGCGGTTACCGGAAAGGGAAGCCTCGAAGGGCTTAGTGGTCCCGTTGGGATTGCGAACGCAACAGGAGAAGCTTCTTCATTAGGTTTTTCTTATCTGCTTATTTTGGCGGCAATCCTTTCCCTTAACCTTGCTGTAATCAATCTTCTTCCTTTCCCAGCTTTAGATGGAGGAAGGATCGTCATTGCGATATTTGAGGGTGTATCAAAGAAGAAAGCTCATCCAAAGATTGTTCAAACAGCTAATACAATTGGTTTCTTGCTCCTTATTGGTCTTATGCTCATTATTACTTGGAATGATGTAAGAAATTTGTTTTAGGTAGGGGATATAGTGTTATCTATTAAAAGTCCGGAATGTATTCCGGACTTTTTTATTTTTAACAAAAACTCCCTGTCTTGAGTTTTTAAAACCCACCGGAAGGCGACGGCCTGAGGTGAGAAATCCCGAACCGGCGGGATTATCGTGTTTTTAAAACTCAAGACTAAAACTAGATATTTGACAAATAAATTATATCTGATATTCTCATAGATAAGGAAACCAAAGCTTTAAGTCAGAGCGCGGAAGACAAAAAGCTAATATAGAATAATCGCGCAAAAGTCGATAAATATGGCAGTAAAAACAAGTCAAAAACCAAAACAAGTTACTAAGAAAATACTTTCTCCACTACAAGACAGAGCTTTTGAAGTTATCGTTTGTAGATTTGGATTAGGAGAAAAAGAAGAAAGAGAAACCCTTGAATCTATTGGTGAGAGATATGGAATCACAAGAGAGAGAGTTCGACAAATAGAAAACTCAGCTTTGCAAACAATTAGAAAATCTGAAGAGTTCAAGAGTTTTGACTCATTCTTTGAAGAGTTAAAGAACGTAATCAAAGGTCTTGGAGGAGTTATTGCAGAAGAAGATCTATTGGAAGAACTTGCAAAAGATAAGTCTTCACAAAACCATTTTCTTTTTTACTTAGTTCTATCTGACTTATTCAACAAAGAAAAAGAAGATGAGCATTTCAAAGCACGATGGCATGTTGATTCAGAAATATACAACAAGGTTCACAATGGTTTATCAAAGCTTTATGAATCTCTAACAAACGAAGAATTAATTCCTGAAAGTGAATTTATTGATAAATTCTTATCTCACTTGAAAGACTTGAATCAAGAACTAAGAGATAAAGAAGTTGCAAAGAGATGGTTGAACATAGATCGGAAGAGCACACGTCTGAACTCCAGT
>CALBMC010000007.1 GCA_937895685.1 uncultured bacterium
AAAAAGACATTCAAAATTGAAAAAAGTTATTCTTGTTTTAGTAATTATAGTAGTTGCTTATCTAGTAATCACAAACAAGGAAACTTCTAATAAAATAACCCCTGTTTTGAATACTGAAACTTCTCAAGAAGGAAATACTGACAAGGATTTCTTCGAAAAAATAACAAGTAGTGAAATCTCTGTTCCAGACCAAAACGCAACCGTTAAACTAAAAGACGGTTATGGCGAATTTAGGATAGAAGACACTACTGTTGAAGGATCTATGAATATAGAGAATGTCTACACAATCAAGGATGTAGCTGGCGGAAAAAACTTTTTCGGAGTTGCTTCAGTTTCTCCAAGTGGCAGTGGAATATTCCAATATTTAGTTTGGTATAAAAATTCAGAAAAAAATATTATTTCTGTTTCATCAATATTCTTAGGTGACAGAATAGCTATAGATAAAATATCAGCTACTGAAATAGGAAACGAAACAAGAATAACTCTTGAAACCCGTGAAAGAAAAGAAGATGAACCAATGACAGAAGAGCCAACTGTGAAAGTAACTAGAATATTTGAAACCAAAAATGAAACTATAGTTGAGATAACAAGCTAAAGATTTTCATTTAACTTCTTTATAAAATCGCTCACTTCTCCTCCAAGAAGTTCTAAGTTTGGCACAACACAGTGTCCCCCGATTTTTCCTTCAACATGTTTTAAAATATATTTTTTGTATTCAGGATGTCCGAGCTTTTCATACCCTTCATTGTATGACTGGTTGGATTTTGTATAAACAACATCGAAATCTAAATTATTCTCCACGCAGTATTTATGAATAATTTTTTCCAAAATAATATTCCAACCATAAACTGTTGTATCCCACAATTTCATTGCTTCAGTATCTCGAGAATTTTTTGTAGCAATAGTTTTTATTCCGTGAGCTTCAAAAATCTTTGAGGCCTCTTCCGCCTTTTCTCCACCAAAAAATTTCTCAAAAGTTAAAATTCCTTCTTTTAAATGCGGATGAATTCCTCTTACTGGTGAGTGCACCGCACCAAGAGTATCACTTGTGCCAACTGGAACAGTTGAGTGGACTATTGTTATTTCTGGACTAAATCTATCTTGGTAACCCTTAACTGTTTCAATGAATAAATCAGAGAAAGGAATGGCAATGTGTAAAATATCATAATGAGAATTAAGTCCCTCTTGGTTATTTAGATCTAGTCCGTCTCCCCCAACAATCTCCCTAATGGCAGAGCCAATCTGTCCAAGACCTATAGTTAAATGAGTTTTTTCCATTTGAATATTTTATCACAAAATAAAAGCCCTCTTATTTGACACGCAGGCATTAGAGAGGTAGTATCAAACAAAAATTGCACTATGAAAAAGAGAATAAAAAAGTTAAACAAGCACATTTTTGTTGCTGAAGAAAAAATACAAACAATTGCTGGAATGACTTCAGGGCCAATGGCTAAAAAAGCCAGAGGCGGAGAAAACAATAAGATGAACGTTATGGGACCAGCAGAAAGTCTAATAAGAAACTACGACCGTGCCTTACGTCTTTTCACCCAAATTCCTGATGAATTATTTGTAAAAAAGGATGTTCCTGTAACAGAGGTAAAAAGACTGATACAATCCGTTCAGTCATATAAATTAAAAACGGAGATCGGAAGAGCACACGTCTGAACTCCAGTCACGCCAATGTATCTCGT
>CALBMC010000008.1 GCA_937895685.1 uncultured bacterium
AGCAATTTTATGTTGTTCCACATTAAGTTTTGAACTTAATCCATTAACAAAACCCTCTGCATAAACTGCACCATCGCCTTTAAATACACTTTCATGTTTCATTCTTGCCAAAGAAATAATTACACATCTTAATTCATCAAAAATTACTATTAAATCAGGAGGAATTCTTTTTACATCTTTATAAGTTTCTTCCGGAATATGTGCAACTGTTAACAATTTTTTTCCTTGTTCGTCTTTTATATTTTCAATTTTTTCTTTTTCAACATCAAACCTTCTTAGTGCAAACAAAAAAACTCTTTCTATCTCAGAGATAGACATATGTGTTTCTTTTTCACACAGGAACATAAGTAGATTTTCAATTCTTGTTTTTTTATCAGTATTTTCCATACTTACAATTTTTCATACATTACTTTATTAGGGAAACTTTGTCAAAATGATAATTTCTGATAACCTAATCTCGTGAAAAAACCTTTCATTATGTCCATCGTTGGTCCAACATCCTCTGGAAAAACAGCGGTATCTATTGAGTTCGCAAAAAAACTAAAAGGACTAGGTATAACAGCCGAGATTGTTTCTGCTGACTCACGACAAGTTTACAAAGGACTGGATCTTTTGTCTGGGAAAGTAACAAAGAAAGAAATGTCTGGCGTTCCCCACCATTTATTAAGCGTCATTAGTCCAAAAAAAGTTTATTCGGTTTCTGATTACAAAAAGGATGCAGAGAAAGTAATTGATGAAATAATCGCTCGCGGAAACCTGCCCGTTCTTGTCGGTGGAACAGGTTTCTATGTAGATGCAATAACGAAAGGAATAATTCTTCCCGAAGTTCCACCAAATAAGGAGCTAAGGAAAAAACTAGAGAAACAAGAAACAAAAAAGTTACTTGAAACACTTAAGAAACTAGATCCGAAAAGATATCGTGAAATTGATCAAAACAATCGCGTCAGAATTATTCGTGCAATTGAAATCGCCAAATCTCTTGGTAAGGTTCCCAAAATAAAAGCAAAACCAAAATACGAAGTTGAAGAGATTTATGTTGATCTTCCTGAAGAAGAATTAAAGAAAAAAATCCATACTCGCCTACTCGCACGCCTCAAAGCCGGAATGATAAATGAAGCCAAAAAACTCCACGCCTCAGGTATTTCTTGGCGCCGTATGGAAGAACTCGGTCTCGAGTGCAGATTTATGGCACTTCACTTGCAAGGCAAAATGCCCAAAAAAGAAATGATTGAGGAGCTAGAATCCGCAACTTGGCAGTATGTAAAAAGGCAAAGAACTTGGTTTAAGAAAAGTAGTTAAACTGGGCAAAAAGGACTTATTTTGATATAGTTTGAAAACAAAGGGTGATTAGTTTAGTGGCAGAACAGCGGTCTCCAAAACCGCTGGCGAGGGTTCGATTCCTTCATCACCCGCCTTAAATAATAAAAAACCCCGCTTTTGCGGGATTTTTTATTATTTCTTAAGCTCTTTGTGAGTAGTGCTTGCTTTACACCATTTACAAAACTTCTTAAGTTCTATCTTTTTAGTAACTAGTTTCTTGTTTTTGCTGGAATAGTAATTAACCCTTTTGCAGTTCGCGCAAGCTAGTTTGAATAGTCTGTCTTGTGATGCCATATATCTTTAATTAATTAGTCCTAAGACTTTATCATAAATACCTTATTTTGTAAATCTTATGAGGACTTTTGGTCGTCAGACCCCTTTGAGGCCGCTCTCCAAGATGAGTTTGTAGGGTTATTATTTAGACTTGTTGCTGTCTGTCCCATAGAAGACGGCTTTCTGTCTGCTAAGGCGCTTTTAACCTCTTCTACCGGGGTCTTTTTGTCTATTGTGTCTCGATTAACGATCCTTGGAGGAGTCTCTTCAATTGCGTTGCCTTCATCATCCAAATCTCTTCCTTCATCATTCCAGTTATCAGTATCTATTCCACCCTTTCTCTTTCTCATTTCTTTTATGATGCCTTTCTTGTTTAGTCCCAAAAGGAATGAAGCCTCTTTCTTGAACGCCTTTGCTTCTTTTATTTTTTCTTCTAGCTTTTCTATTTCTTTCTTAGACTTTTTAGCTTTTTCTAGAGCTTCTTTTTCTTCGATGAGTGAATTTAATTTTTCATCAACTCCCTTCAAGTATTCTTTTGAATAAACAGAAGGTCTAGAAACTTCAGCCCCAATACCACCATCTCTCTTAGATTTTATAAAATTTTCTTTTGAAATAATGTCTTCTCCTAAAGATTTCTTGTAATCAAGATAGTCAATTATTGAATCCATTGCATATATAGAACCAACAGCGCCATAGAGATTGTTATCTTTCTCTGCCTTTTTAAGAGCCGACACATTTGCAACATAAAGATCCTTAAGTTCTTCTTCTGACTTACCTTCCAAAGTTTTCATTACTTCTTTTGTAAGAAGAGGGAAACCTTCTATCTCTTCTAGAGTTCTCATTCCGGCAAGAGAAGATTCTGCATTTTTAGCTCTGGACCAAGCCTCTGGAGAAGAAGCTTTCCATTGATCAAGTCCACTTCTCCAACCAGACTCAAACTCCTCTTCTGATTCTTCTTCTTTCTTTTCTTCTTTTTTAACAGGAGCTTTTGGCTTTCCAACTATATTTTCTATTTCTTGTTGAGTCTTTCTTCTTGTTTTTCCAAGTCCTTTTCTTGCATCAAGAGGTATCACTGGTGGCAAAGTTGGGTCAACAAAAGTAATATCTTTTTCTGGAATATCGTAAATAATTGTTTCAGAAAAATCTTCACTTCCACCTCCAACAGTGTCTGAAATTTTATCCATTCCATCATCTTCGTGTGTTGCAAGAATCCTAACGTGCTCTATTCCATCCACTTCTCCTCTAACTTCTGCAACTTCGGCATAGCGACCCAAAAATTCAGCATTTCCATCGTGCATATCAAATAGTTTTCCAGCTGGACTATCAGGATCGATTATCACTGTTCCATCTGGATTGATATCAACCTCAAAAGGATAAGATTGTGTTCCGTCAGATACAGAAAGAAGAATTTTTAGTTTTCCTTCAGCAAGCAAAGCTTTTACGTCAGCGCTTTCAAGTCCTTGGAAAGAACCATTCTTAGTCATTCTGCTAACATTAAAAACATAATTACCGTTTGAGTCGACTCCTTTTCCGTCAACTCCACCCCAATCAAGTTTCAATTCATTTTTATCAAAAACTGGTGAAGGTGTATCGTTTCCATACCACAAATCTCTTTTTATATGATCAGTATCTTCTAGGTGGTTTTTTATAAATTCATCATCTGTTATTTCTCTGACAACATCATCGGCTTCAATAGAAGTAATCATTTCATCAAATTTAATTCCATTTTTTATAAAAGCCTCTTTTGCTTCATCTGTTAGAGTTCCGTCTTCATTGACTGTAAAGTAGTTTAAAATAACTTCTCCGTCTTTCATCAAGGCGTATCCATCTATCTTTTGATCAACTTCAACAATGTCATACCCTTCAGGTAAACAAAAAGTATTTTCATCTACTTGATATTCAACAGTTGGAAGTATTTCTGTTCCAGAAAAAGAAACATTACCTCCTCCAAACTTACCGTTTTGAATCCAACCACGAACTGACTCTAAGAAAGTAGCATGATCAATTTCTTTGCTTTCTGGTTTATTAAAGGCTTTATCGAAAATCCTTTCGAAAAATCCAACCTTATTATCTTGGAAAGCAGCTCCAATTTCTTGAGTAATTGTTCCAACAAGCAAACCAGTAGCAAGACCTTTCGCTACAGCTCCAGCTACTCTCTTTTGTTTTAATTTTCTAAATAGCTTATCTTTATCCTTCATTCCCTCTATTCCTTTCTGTCTATCACCTTCTCGGATAAGCTTTGTTTTTGTTCCAATATTTGATTCTAGATATGTATCAAAACTCTGATTGTTGGGAAGAACTATTTTTCCTTCCTCAACCAGTTTCCTTAGTTCTACTTTTGCCTTAGCTTTTGCAAGATCAAGAGCAAATCTCTCTTCTTCAACAAGCGTAACATCCGTATAGTGAACTAAATCTATTTTTTCTTTATCAGATAATTGAACTCTTGTTTCTGCATCAGAAAGAAAAGACATTTTGTCAGCGAAGTAACTTTCTAGATCTTTCTCAGTTGCGTTTTCTTTTAGACCCTTTGAAAGACTGTCTATAAGATTCTTTGCACCAATAGTCTCATATCTAGTTTCTTCCATCTTCTCTCTTCTCTCTGCCAACTTCTCATTTTCTTCATCAAACTCTCTTCCTTCAGCCATTTGTCTTGCGTGTGACTTTCTTTCAAGTTTTACTTTTCTTGACTCACGAAGTCCTGCTCCAACTCCTGTAATAAGAGCTCCAGCACCGAAAGTAATCTTACTTCTAAGAGTTTGTGAGATTTTGCTCTTTGTTGCAAAAGAAAGAATTCCTGAAGTTATAGCAACAGCACTTGCAAGAGTTGCCTCGTTAACATATCTACCAACTTTTGACTCCATAACAAAATTAGTGAACTTGTCTATTTTGTTATAGTTTGCTTCTGTTCTAACTCCTGTTTTTCCTTTTCCAAGAACTATTTCCAGATCATAATCAAGCTTCTCAAGCCCATCACTGTGCTCCATTAAAGCTTTTATCTGATTAGCAGCCTCAAGTAAGTTGTCAGCATAAATAACACCTTTGTCTAAAACTTCTCTAGACATAGCTTCTCTTGTAGAAGAAAGGATAACGTTCTTTCTACTGTCAAAATCTTCCTCACTTATTTTACCTTCAACAAATTGATCTATAAGAC
>CALBMC010000009.1 GCA_937895685.1 uncultured bacterium
GCTCTTCCGATCTCGTTTCAATAAAAATTATATTAAACTTAATTTATTTGACACGAATTTTTTTAATTAGAACTAATTAATTTTTTAAATTATTTAATAAAGTATGTTAATAAAATGAAAAAGTTTAAAATTAATTAGGAATTATTGGTGGTTGTGGAATTGTAACATTTTATTTTTGAAAAAAGAAATTATTATTTAATAAATAAGTTAAAACTTATGAATGATGATTATGATGATTTCTAAGTATTTTTTGTAATTATAATGGGATTTTATAATAATTTAGTAAATTATGAATATTTTTTTATTTTTTATTACAAACATATTTATTGATTATTAGAATTAGAAGTCTTTTTAAAAGAAAAGCCCGAACCAAAAAGAAACATTTTCTTTTCTCCGTCTGGAGTTATAGCTCTCAACATTGCCTTAGTTACAAACACAGCTGTAAACAAAGAAACAGCTATTCCAAGACCCAATGTTAGTGCAAAACCTCTAATTATTGAAGTTCCAAACCAGAACAAAATAAGAGAAGTGATTATTCCTGAGAAGTTGGAATCTCTAATAGAAGTCCACGCTCTTCCAAAACCAGAGTCAACTGCGTCTTTTATATTTTTTCCTTTTCTTCTCTCCTCTTTTATTCTTTCAAAGATAAGAATATTTGCGTCCACGGCAATTCCAACCGATATTATAAATCCAGCAAGTCCGGCAGCCGTTAGTGTGACTGGAATAAATTTGAATAAGAACAAAATTATAACCACATAGAAGGAAAGTGAGATTGAAGCGATAAGCCCAGGTAATCTGTACCAAATAAGCATAAATAATACCACCACCAAAAATCCAATTAATGAAGCCTTGAGTCCTGCATCAATCGCTTCTGCACCAAGAGAAGGTCCAACCAACTCTGTTCCAATTAATTCAACAGGCAGAGGAAGGGCTCCGAAGTTTAGATTCTTAGTTAAAGTTTTTGCCTCTTCTGGCAAGAATGACCCACTAATGACAGCCTCCCCACCAGAGATAGTGTCTCTTATTATTGGCGCTGAGTTTAATTCTCCATCAAGGAAAATTGCCAAGGCTTCACCTGTGTGCAAAGAAGTTACTTCTTCAAAAATTTTTGAACCCTCTTCGTTGAAAGTCACAACAACGACAGGTTCTCCAGAATTTGGATCAAACTGAGTAGAAGCTCTCTTTAAATATTTTCCAGTCAAAACAGGCTCGTCGAAATAAGTAGCGATAAATTCATCTGAACCAGCCACATTCGGATCAAGAGTTGCATTCTCAGGTATTCCTGTTTCTTTAAATTCTTCTTTTAGGAGCCGGAATTCAAGAGAGGGAGTTTCTCCAATTGCCTTAATAGCAGAATCAATGTCCGTTACACCAGGAAGTTCAACCACGATTCTTTCTTCACCAAAAACAGACTCATTCAAGACAACCGGTTCAGAAACACCAAAAAGATTAACTCTTCTTTCAATTACATCTCTTAAAACAGAAGCTGCATCCTTTACATCAGCGTCAGACAAATTAGAAGTATCTGCTTTGTAGGTTAGAGAGGTTCCCCCTTTAAGATCTAATCCTAAACGGAAAGGCTTTCTAACCTCACCACTTCCATTTTGTGATGAGGAAAAAACGAATAAAAATGTTAGTAATAAACCAAGCAAAAAAACGACGATCCCAAAAATTCTTCTTTTCATATAGACACTGATTATATTCCTTTTTTAGCCTTTAGAAAATTGACAAGAGCAGGATAAGAAGTCCTAAAAATATACGATAAAAACCGAATATTTTGAAAGAATTATTTTTTACATAACCCAAAAAAACCTTTAAAACAAAGAGCGAGACAAGAAAAGCAGATAAAAAGCCAACAGCTAAAAATAGAACATCCCCGCTTGTTATAACGGCAGAGGTCTTATAAAGATCGTACAAAGACGCCGCTCCGATTGTTGGAATAGATAAAACAAAAGAAAAGAAAACAATCCTCTCTCTTTTAAACCCCAAAGAAAGACCAGATAAAACAGTCATAAGAGAACGAGAAGTTCCAGGAATAACTGCAAGGGCCTGAGCAAGTCCAATAATAAAAGCTTCTTTGTTGTTTGGAATTCTATCTTTTATTTTGGACTCATCAACTTCCCTACTTGCGTGGTATTTTTCAAAAATAAAAATTAAAACTCCTCCGACAACCAAAGCGAAACCCACAACAATCAAATTACCAAATAAAAAATCTTTGATTATTTTATATAAAACGAAACCAATAATCATTGCAGGAATAAAACCAACAATTGCTGAAGAAATTATTTTCCTTTCTCTTAATATGTCTTTCCAGTACAGGACAAGTATTGCGAGCACTGCTCCAAACTGAATAAAAACTTGAAAAAGTTTAATTGAATCTGTTTCCGGTATCTGAAAAAGCTGACTTAAAAAAATAAGGTGGCCAGTAGAAGAAACCGGAAAAAATTCAGTTAACCCCTCAACAACACCTAAAATTAAAGCTAAGAATATTGTCATAATTTAAAAAATTTAATAAGAAACTTATAGATTATATATGAAATAAAGATTCCGAGAACCCCACCAACAAAACAATCATAAAAAGTATGAACTCCACTTAAAACTCTAGCTGTGGCAATCGAGAAAGAAGCCAAGAAGAAAATAGGCCATATTCTTTTTTTCAAAAAAAATAAAGCACCTGAAATGGCGAAGAAAACACTGGCGTGAGAAGACGGGAAACTATAAGGGTCAAAAGGTAGAAATAATGGAGAAAAATCACTTCTAATAAAAGGCCTTTCTATCATAAATGATTCTTTTATAATCATCGAAATAGCAAGTGTAACCAAGGCTGAAAAAAGACAAAATATAAAATCAGATAAAATAACTTTTTTCTCTTTTTTATAAATAAAAAGAAAAACAAAATATAAAGACAAACCCAAAATTACTATTCTGTCTAAGGTTGTGGCAAAAAATATTATTAAATCCTTATCCATATATAAAATTATAGCCCAAGAAATTCATTTCTCATTTCGTCTCTGTGAGCTGAACGGATGTTTCTTCTTGCGCTCATTAAAACTCCTAATGCTAAAAACTCAGCTATTAAATGAGATCCTCCATAGCTCATAAAAGGCAGAGTGATACCTGTAACAGGCAGAAGACCTATGTTCATACCAATATTGATAACAATATGACTCATGAACATCGTCGCCACTCCAAAAGCAAACAAAACCTCAAAATTAGAAGCTCCGTAACGAGCAACTAACATAATTCTATAGATAATAATTCCATAAAAAATAAATAACAAAATAGAACCTACAAAACCCCATTCCTCGGAAAAAGCAGCGAAAACAAAGTCCGTCTCATATTCTGGCAAATAATTAAGTCTTGATTGTGTTCCATAACCCAAACCTTTACCCAAAAAACCACCACTTCCCACGGCAATCGTTGATTGATAGGCGTTGTATCCACTGTCTTGAAGGTCTGATAGCGGATTCAGAAAAGTAAGAATTCTATCTCTTTGATATTCTTTAAATAAGAAAAGCCAAGAAATAGAAAACAAAATAACTGAAGTAAAAAAGAAGGCTAATAAATGCTTTTTAGATATCCCAGAAACAAGAGTCATCCCAATCCATATAAAAATAAGGATCATTGATGAACCGAAGTCTGGTTGTAATAAGACCAGAACAAAAGGAATTGTCATATAAACACCTGAAACAAATATATGTTTAAAGTTTGCAATCTCTACATGACGACGTGAAAAATATTTTGCCAAAATAAGAATAAGAACAACCTTCATCAAATCAACTGGCTGAAAAGAAAATCCTCCAAGATCAAACCAGCTCTGCGCTCCTTTAGCAACCTTTCCCACAACTAAAATAAGAAGAAGCAAAAAAAGCATTGCAAAATATAAGGCAATTATAACTTTTGATTTTCTTAAAAATTTGAAATCTATATTTGAAGCAGTAAAAAATATAACCAAAGAAACAATGATCCAAATTATCTGTCTTGAAAACAAAGATGAGTCTCCACTAAAAGAATACATTGTCACAAGCCCTGCTCCTAAAATAGGAAGCAGTGCTCCTAATAAATAAAAATCGATGTTCTTGAATAATTCCCGCATACTAACGAGGTAAAACCCTAGGAATTATATCTGCTCGAACAGGATCTCCGTCAAATGGTTCTAGCCAAGTAAAGAACACTTCTGCTGTAGCTTGTGGACCCATAGACTGAACAAAAGTTTCAGAAGAATGAATAGCACTTCCCTTCTCGTCATACAAAACAACAACAAAGGTTATGTCTTCTATTTCATTCAAAGAATTATTAGAAGCAGTTGCTCTAACTAAAGGAATATTGTTGTCAAAATCTATTTCTCTTTTTCCAATAACAATATTGTCCTTTGTTTCTTCTCGTGGAGATTTTTGCCAAGTAATACTAGGAGCAAAGGAGAAAGTAGTTCTTTCTATTTCTTGATTTCCAGTTTGAATAGTTGGTTCAAATATATAAGTAAAACCATTTTCTTCTAAAAACGTTGTTCCACTTCTTGAGCCAATATAGGCACCTCCCGATCCATAAAATTTAAACTCATAAGCTATGGCCTTAGAATAAGCACCAACGTTTTGATTTTCAACATAAGCAACGGAGTTCCATATACCGTCAGCAACCTTGAAAGATCTACTCCAAGAGACAACTGGTGGTATTAACAAATCAGTACAAAGCCTCTGACAAGATCCACCACAATCTACCCCTTCTTCATCTCCATTTTGCTTTTGATCAGAGCAAGTAGCCGGCTTGAAAACAGCAGGTAATAAAAAAAGTAATATTGAGGCCCCAATAATAAAACCTAAGAAAAAAATAAACTTTAGTTGTTTTCTGGCACCCCAAGATAATGACATATGCTAATAGTATATAGTAATAAAGAAAAGACGAATAGTGTCTAATATTTATTTTTTATAGCAAAAAAAGCGAACTCACATTCGCTTTTTTTGCTTTTGTATTTCGGGAATTTTGTGTTGGCGACTAGCTACTCTCCCTCTTGCGAAGTACCATCACCACTACTGCGCTTAACTTCTGTGTTCGGAATGAGAACAGGTGTACCCACAGCGTCAAATCACCAACACAAAACCCCCGAAAAAACTTGTTCTTTTAGAACAAGAAAATGATATACAAATTTCCTAATAGGAATCGAATATTAGTACGCCTCAGCTAAAGAGATTACTCTCATTACACTTAGCGCCTATCAACGTGATCATCTCTCACGATTCTTAACGATTCCTTATCTTGGAGCTGGCTTCCCACTTAGATGCTTTCAGTGGTTATCCATGCCCGACATAGCTACCCTGCGGTCCAGTTGGCACTAGAGCAGGTACACCAGAGGTCAGTTCACTTCGGTCCTCTCGTACTAGAAGCGACTCTCCTCAAGAATCAACGAGTGCAGTAGATAGGAGACCAACCTGTCTTGCGCATCTTTTCACACATTACTGTATGGATTGGACTATAACTTATTCTGCGAAGCCTTTCGGCGAAGTAGAATCTCAACATTTAGTCTCTACGGGCATCATAGACTTTTCAAAGGAGAGGAGGTTACTAGCAGGACAGCAATATATACTGTCGTACACGTTTTCACCTCCTCAAAAAAATCTACAATTTCCCTCGGTGTTGTCCTTTTCACTTACTGAATGAAAGGATTTCACCGATATTAGTCCCGACGACACAAAGTGTGTCGGGATTCCGATCCCTTTAGGCATCGGAATTGAGTTGATACATGCATATCACTATGCACGACCGCCGCAATTGGTTGGTTTCTATTCCCGACTCACCAGTCGGGATTTCGATTCTTATTTTTAATTAAGATATCGAAACTTTATTTAGTCGACGAAAAGACTAAAACAGATTTTGTTCTGTAAATATTTTTTGAATGAAAAAATATTTGAAAAAATTTCCTCGGGACTCAGACGGTGCTTCAGCCAAGATAAATCTTAGCTTCAGCACGGTCTGAACCCAGCTCGCGTACCTTTTTAATTGGCGAACAGCCAAACCCTTGGGAGCTTCTCCACCCCCAGGATAAGGTGAGCCGACATCGAGGTGCCGAACTCCGCCGTCGCTATGGACGCTTAGGCGGAACTAGCCTGTTATCCCCGGAGTAGCTTTTATCCGTTAATCGTTGGCCGCGTCTAATGCGTGCCGTCGGTTCACTAGGTTCTGCTTTCGCACCTGCTCGACATGTCCGTCTTACAGTCAAGCCATCTTATGCCCTTACACTATCGGCACGGTTTCCATTCGCGCCTAGATGACCTTATAAACTCCTCCGTTACTCTTTAGGAGGATACCGCCCCAGTAAAACTACCCATCAGATACTGTCTCTCTACGTTTTTGCCGTAGTGATTAGAATATACCTTGCTGAAGGATGGTATTGCACTGTCGACTCCACAAGAACCAGGGTTCTTGCTTCAAAGTCTCCCATCTATTCTACGCAACAGAAAAATATACTCAATATCAAATTGTAGTGAAGCTTCCGGGGTCTTTTCGTCTAACTGCACTTAACCGGCATCTTCACCGGTACTGTATTTTCACCGAGCAAATCTCCGAGACAGTTCCCCACTCATTACACCATTCGTGCGCGTCGGAACTTACCCGACAAGGTATTTCGCTCTTCTATACCTCTCAGAAGGACTCTATCTTCATCCCGCCGTGGCGGGACGCTTGACGTTGGTCTCTCGTTGATCAAGTTTGGACTACATTCACATTACTGTGGTGTAGGTAGCTTATTAATGGTTTATGAAATTTGTTTAATTAACTATTTACTTTTTTCTATAACAGTCCCAGTCCTTCACAACACTTATAGTTAAATGTTGTGAACCTTAGGACCGTTATAGTTACGGCCGACATTCACCAGGGCTTATATCACTAGCTCGTACCAATCTAAGAACAAAATGAATTGCGCTCAGGTATGGTACGAACCTGCAATATTTGACCTTCTGGCATTGGTCAGGTGTCACCCCCTATACATCCTCTTTCGAGTTCGCAGGGAGCTGTGTTTTTGGTAAACAGTTGGCAGGGATTCTTTCGCTGCGTCCCTTTAAATTAATAAAGGGAAAGCCTTATTGCAAACTTACGGCTGCTATTTTGCCGAGTTCCTTGGAGATCTCTCACTCGTTCGTCTAGGTCTACTCGACCAAACCACCTGTGTCGGTTTACGGTACGGTCTCGTTGTAGTTGAAGCTTAGAAGTTTTTCTCGGAAGCGTGCTTTGTAGAATAAACATGGGCGAACCCACACTTTTTCGCTTCGCTTGGATATTACACATTAAAGTGTTTGTATCCGGATTTTCCTGGATACTACCCTCACTAACAAACAGAAATCCAATTATCTGCTCTACATACTACCCTTCGTCCCTCCATCGCACTACTGCGAGGTCACGGAATATTAACCGTGTGTCCATCATCTGCGGCATTCGCCATCGACTTAGGACCGACTAACCCTTCGCTGATTATCATCGCAAAGGAAACCTTGGTTTTTCGACGGTAAGGATTCTCACCTTACTTGCGGTTACTTGTGCCAACATTCTTACTTCCGTACGCTCCACCATGGGTCACCCCTTTGGCTTCAATGCGAAGTACGGAATACTCTCCTACCACTCACGAACTTCATGAAGAATATAAAACTATTCTTGCGAATAAAATTACATTCTTCATGAAGTTCGCGAATCCTCAGTTTCGGTACAATACTTAGCCCCGATTATTTTCGGCGCGAGATCTCTAGATGAGTGA
>CALBMC010000010.1 GCA_937895685.1 uncultured bacterium
GGAAGATATTCAGGAAAGACTTAAGCATACCCATATAATAGGTGGAACAGGCACCGGAAAATCCACTTTAATTCTGCAATTAATTAAACAGGATATTGAAGCTGAAAGGGGTGTTTGTGTTTTAGATCCACATGGGGATTTGATTGAAACAGTTATTTCATTAATTCCGCAAAACAGAATTCAGGACATTTTAATTATTGACCCCGCTGATTCTGAATTTCCGGTTGCATTTAATATTTTGGAAGCACATTCCGATATTGAAAAGGAAATACTTTCTTCTGATTTGGTAGGTGGCTTTAAGCGGTTATCTACTTCCTGGGGAGACCAAATGAATTCCGTACTTGCCAATGCAATCCTGGCATTTCTTGAAAGTAATCGAGGTGGAACATTAACAGATTTACGCCGCTTCATAAAGAACAAAGATAATGCAGGGAAAATAATGACAGGAGGTCTCTGGAAATATACTCGACACCCTAACTATTTTGGAGAAATTGCAATGTGGTGGGGGATTTGGATTTTTACTATTGGAACACCAATAATGTGGGTGGCTCTTATCTCTCCAATTACAATTACCTTTTTGCTTTTGAAAGTTTCCGGAATTCCTTTGCTTGAGAAAAAATATGAAGGAAATATTGAATTTCAGGAATACAAAAAGAGGACAAGTGCCTTGTTTCCACTTCCACCTAAGGTATAATAAAAGAATATGTTAACTTTTATATCAAGTTTTTTTCTCAGCACTTTTTTAGTTGTTATCTTTGATTATATTTGGCTTGGTTTGGTTATGAAAAAATTCTACATAGAAGCGCTTGCTCCATTTGGCCGGGTAATAAATGGATCTCTTTCTATGAATATTTTGCCAGCTGTTTTGGTCTATCTCTTGCTTGGTTTGGGACTTACTTTCTTTGTTGTTGAGCCAACTTCATCTTTCTCTTTACTTAAGACAGTATTAACGGGTGCAATTTTTGGATTGGTTGTTTATGGAGTTTATGATTTGACTAATATGGCAACCCTTAGAGATTGGTCTTATTCTATTGTGATTGCAGATATGATTTGGGGAGCAGTTTTGTCAGCTTTGGTTGCACTTATTACCAGGATAGTTATTTTCTAGAAAATAATGAAAGTAAACAGAAAATTTTTTAAAGCAATATTGTGTGTTAGCTTGATTATTGTTATTGGAGGATTCATTGCTTCTTTCTTCGTTTCTAACAAGATAGATGAGCGAGAAAGAAAAACTCTAGAGATAAGAGCTGACAATGCTTCACTCGTCTTCACCCCTGAAGAAATAAAAAATCTTATGGGAGATGAAAGTGATTTGAATAACGCTTACTACTTCGATGTAAAAAACAAACTTCTTGCTTTGCGCAAGGCGAACCCAGACGCGAGATTTGTTTATCTTATGGGTGAGAGAGATGGAAAGATGTTTTTCTTTGCTGATTCAGAATCTATAACTTCAGAGGATTATTCTCCTCCAGGACAGACATATGATGAAGCGGGTCAAAATGATATAGATAATTATCTCAAAGGAATTTCATATTCAGAGGGTCCTTATTCTGACAGATGGGGGAATTGGGTTTCTGGATATTCTCATATAAAAGATCCAGTTACAGGAGAAGTGATTGGCAACTCCTGCACCTCGGCCTTGCTGACGCTGACCTTCTGAGGGGTGATCTTGCCTACGGCTGCAGCCTTCGGCG
>CALBMC010000011.1 GCA_937895685.1 uncultured bacterium
TCTGATTTAACCCTACCAAACCTTCTTGGCACAACGAGAGTCACTTCTACGCCTTCCCTGGCAAAGGCCTCTGCGCTTTTACCAGCAAAAAGACTAGCCGCTTTTTCGCTAGGAAATCTTCCGTGGAATATTAAAAACATTTTTTTATTTTCCATATGAGAATACTTTTACTACCCAAGAAATACTTCTTTTTTCGTCAGAAACAATGTATCTAGACTTTGCCATTCTGAAAATAGAGAGCCAGATAAGCTTATTTCTTATAGAATTATACATCGAGATTATTACCTTTGTATCTTTATTTGAAAATCTTTTTAATCTCTTCAAAATACCGATCGGATAAATATAGTATAAAACTTCATTTAAGACTATATAATCAAAATGTTCTCTTATATCAATCTTTTCCAATTCATTAATATCAGCTGAAATAACCACAGCTTCTTGGTGTCTTTCCTTTATTAAATTAAGTGCCTCACTTGATATGTCTACGCCATAGTATTGTGATTTCCCAGGCAAAAGATAGTCGGCAAGAGCTCCATTTCCAGAACCAATATCCAAAACTTTAACACTTTCTTTTTTGTCTTGCAGAATTAACTCGGCAATAAAAGAAGTATTCTTCTCCCTTTCTTTGTCTAGAAGTCTGTCCCATCTTCCCTTCTTGAAAGAATTATCCCAATATTCTTTACTTCTTTTTATTATTATCTCCATAATCTTTTGAAGCCTGTAACCAAAAATATGTATCTTTTTATAACAAAAAATAAATGAACCAAAATGCCATACAGACGGTAAATATCATATTTAAAAGGAACCAAGTCTTTTGATTTAAATCTAAATCTAATTAAAACCATTTTTATAATTTGTTTAAAAAAGTTTTTTAACAACTCAAAAATCTTAGAGAGAAAAATAACCGGATTTTTTGAATTATTCTTGCCCGCCAAAACTTTAAATCTTCTTAGAACCTTCTCTTTATAAACAGAGAAAGTTAGTTGAATGTCTAAGGGTACAAACCAAGGTGTGTCAGTTTTGCCAACAGGAAATTTATTTCTATCAAACTGAAGTCTTTCGTGGGAAGGTCTAATAAAAATTGCTTCGGTCTTTCTGTGGACTAATCTTATCTGATATTGAGGAGACCAAGACTTATAAACTCTATCCCCTTGTGGAGAGACAAGATGATATCTAACGAAATAAGCATAATGATCTGGATTTTCTTTGTTAGTTAGATTAAACAAAAAATCTTTGAACTCTTCACCAATGTACTCATCCGCATCAAGATAAAAAAACCAATCTTCTTTGGCATTTTTCAAAAGATTATTTCTCTCAACAGAAAAGTCTTCTATTGGTCTTCCTGGATTTGTTTGCGAAATAACTCTAGCCCCATACTCTTTTGCAATCTCCAAAGTTTTGTCTGTACTATTACCATCAGCAATCAAAATATCTGTAGCGTCTTTCACACTTGAAAGAGCCCTGCGAAGAGTATTCTCAGAGTTCCACGTTAAAATTCCAATGGTTATTTTTATTTTCTTATTTTCGTTTTCCATATTTTTTAAAAAATTTCTTTAACCCCTCAGCAACATCAACGGCTCTTGTAAGTCTAACTTTAAAAAGGAAAAAATTTGTATTTCTATCAACTTGAACTCTTGGCAAACTCATCATATTTTCTTCAACTGAG
>CALBMC010000012.1 GCA_937895685.1 uncultured bacterium
TTTCCCTACACGACGCTCTTCCGATCTCCTAATTTTGAAATAAGTTTAACTCGAGCTTTTACTGGAGCTTCGTAGTTAACTTTGTTTGCCTTTGCTTCAAGCTCTGAACATTTTGGCTCTCCAACTGAGAAAGACAAAAAGTGAAGCTCGAACTTCTTTCCTGAGTAATCAGAAATTGGAGTGAATTCTTTCATCACTTCTACAATTCCTTTTTCAAGTAAAAGCTTGAATGAATCAAGCTGTGTCTCTATAAGAGACGGGAACGCGACAAAAGGTTCTCTATATTTAGAGAAGTGTTTTTGCTCGCGAACTGTGTGTGTTTTTTGTGGAGACATATAAAACGCAAAAACGCGGGAGGTCCCGTTTAAGAAAGGTTATTTAATTAATTCGCACTCGATATTATGCAAAACCCTCTTTTTTATTGGTAATAAAGGGGTTTGAGATAGGCAAAACTCAATCAGCCAAACCGACCTTCATCCTAGACTAAAAATGAGAGATAGTCAAGACCTATGGTCTGGGGAGACCGATAATTTAATTAAAACCGGATTTTTAATCTTCCTATTCAAAAACACAGATATCCGCCAGCTGGCGGATTCTTCATCTCAGACCGTCGTCTTCCGATAGGTTTTTGAATAGGAAGATTGGGAGTTTATAAGAAAATAAAAAACCGGAAAATTCCGGTTAAAAATATTACAAAATTCTTTCTCAAACCCTGTCTATTGGTAGGTTGTCCTTTATTTCCCTCTCTTTTATTTTTTGCGCCTTAATCAATATCCAAATAAAAATATAAAAAAATACCGTTATGTAAAAAAGATAATCTATTACATCTGGCGTTTTTATAAAAACAGCTTCACCAGGATTAACCGGCTCGGCATTTATTATTGAAACGACAAGAAATACAATCGAAAGAATCACTTGCACAATGAGAGCATACGAACAAAAAATTCTTGCTTGGTAGAGTTTATTTAAATCCATAATTTTCAATTTTTCTTCACTTTATCAGAAGCCTGAGATTTGTCAAATAAATAAAAAAACCCGATTTTATGTCGGGATAAAGGTTACTAAGTAAATTAAGACTCTCTTAATAATATTTGTTTTGGCAAGTTGCGGACAAAATCTAAACGACTGGACAAAGGATGGTCTCTTAAAGTAATCCTTTTCATTGTTTCATCTACACTAACAACAACGTAACTTGGAAATGTTTCATTGAACTCAAGTGGTGACACTGTGTCTCTCCTTTGTTCAAAATCGTAATACCATTTAGAACTTGTTATAATGTCAAAATTTTCAGGTAAACCTGAACGAAAACTTTTGTATTTATACATATTCATTCCAAGTATTAAGAGGGTTTCAACAGCATTTGAATATCTTTCTTCTCCACCAAAAACCTCTTTAGTCTTTTTCCCTGAAATAGAATTTAAAATCTGGAATTCTCTTTGGTAACTAAATGTATAACGGTTTTTTTCTCTCCTGTTCTCACCTTCAATAATTTTTAAGATGGGGTTGGAAATACCTAATCCGGCACTATAATTAAAACCATAACCAAACTTTTCGGTGTATGTACGAAGAATTTTATCTACGTCGAATTTACCAGAATTATAATGATATTCCTCAAATCCTTTTCTCAGTGGAAAAAAC
>CALBMC010000013.1 GCA_937895685.1 uncultured bacterium
GGAAGATTGAAAGATCTTATGGAAAGAGGAGTTCTTGATTTATCTAAATTCAAAAATGTTGTTCTTGATGAAGCAGACAGAATGCTTGATATGGGATTTATCGCTGACATGAAGTTCATGCTTGCAAAAATGCCGAAAGAAAGACAAACACTATTTTTCTCAGCAACTCTTTCAAAAGAGATTGAAAGATTGATCAGTGACTTCCTTGTTAATCCAGTTATGGTTTCAGTTAAAACTAGAGACACAGCTGAGAGTATTGATCAGGATATTGTTAAAGTTGGAAAGGATAAAGCAAAACTTGATGTTCTTCATGATCTATTGAAGGACGCTGAATTCAAGAAAGTTCTAGTTTTCGGAAAAACAAAACATGGAGTTGAGAGACTCGGAAAAGAACTTAACTTGAGAGGAATAAAAGCCGAATCAATTCATGGAGACAAGCGACAATCAAAACGTCAGCAAGCTTTGGGCCTTTTCAAGGAAAGCAAAATTCAAGTTCTAGTAGCAACTGATGTTGCTGCCAGAGGAATAGATGTCTCAGACATTTCTCATGTTATCAACTTTGACCTTCCGTCTACTTATGAAGACTATGTTCACCGAATAGGAAGAACTGGTCGTGGAGGTAAGACTGGTAAAGCTCTAACATTCGTTGATCATCATTAATAAGATGGTATAGAAAAACCCCGAGATTTCTCTCGGGGTTTTTCTATATTAGAGAGTGATAGGCACAATCTAACATCTCAGAGACTAAGCAGCCGCTTCTTCTTCAGTAGCTGGTGTTTCTTCAGATGCGTCAATGTTTGAACCCATCTCTTCTTCTGTTGAAGATTCTTCTACTTTTTGTCCACAAGATAGACAAACTCCGTCTTGGATGTCTCCACCACAAGCACATTTCTTTGTTTCTTCCATTTTATTTAAGAGTTATGCTGATAAAACCGCATAATTGCGATAAGCAAATATAACACATCCACTTAATATTACCTAATAAATTTGAATAGTCTTTATTAGTGTATTATAATTGTCCAAAGAAGATTTGGTTTTCAAATGTGACCCCGCCTGAAGTCGCTAGGCAGATGGTGGGGTTTTTTATTTGCTATAATGAACACTATGGAATTAACATCTTTATTTGTAACTATCGCTGGTTTTATTATTGGACTTGGTGCTGTCACTGTTATTGATCTTCACGGATTCTTTGCTCGCAAATCTTCATATTGGACAGAGGCAACAATCCGAACTCATAAGATAACCAAACCACTTATTTGGATTGGAATTATATTGGTTGCAATAGGTAATTTTTTATTTGGTGTTAATGATTTTATATCTTCTGCAGATTTTGCTTTTAGATTTGTTATTATCTTTTTGCTTATTTTAAATGGAAGCTTTCTTTCTTTTGTTATCTCCCCAGAGTTATTAAAAAGAGAGAAAGAGGGTAGGGCTTCTGAGATTCTTCCAAAAGAAATGCAAAATAAAATAATGATTAGTTTCTTCGTCTCTATATTTTTATGGTGGGGATTCTTGTTATATTTTTTGAATTTTTTAATAAAGTAAAATGATAAAAAATAAAAAAACTAGCAAGGTAAGCGCAAAAAGGTTGGATGAAAAACTTTGGGAATACTGCAAAGAAGAGGCTGTTTCAAAAATGGGTAAGTTCTCAGCTCGGGCCATGCAATATGCTGTTGGTTTGTATAAAAAAAGAGGGGGCAGATATGAAGGGCAAAAAACAGAAAAAAATTCTCTAGTAAAATGGACAAAGGAAGATTGGGGCTATGTAGGAGAACCGGGGCATTCTCGTTATTTACCGAAGAAGGCCAGAGATCACTTAACTGTTGGAGAAAAGATTGCTACAGATAGAGCAAAAAATTTAGGAACAAAGAAGGGTAAACAGTGGGTTAAACAGCCACCGAAGATTGCCAAGAAGACTTCTAAATACAGAATAAAATAATTTTTTAAATTCTGATATAATTAAATTATTAT
>CALBMC010000014.1 GCA_937895685.1 uncultured bacterium
TCATTTAACTCTTTTGTCTTTTTTGCCACAGCTTCCCACTTTCCTTTTTCTGTTTGGAAGATAAGATCTGTTCTATCTATACGCTTTGGAATTATGTTTGTTGGAATAGAAACAACATCTAATCCATACACTTTATAAAATTCTTCTTTTGAGGTTATGGCTGTTCCGGTCATTCCAGAAAGCTTGTCATATAGTTTGAAATAGTTTTGATAAGTAATAGAAGCAACAGTTTTGCTTTCTCTCTCTATTATTGCCCCCTCTTTAGCTTCAACGGCCTGATGAAGTCCTTCACTCCAGCGACGACCTGGTTGCAATCTTCCAGTGAAAGCATCAACAATTATTATTTTCCCCTCTTTTACAACGTAATCCTTATCTTTTTGGAAAAGCGCCTTTGCACGAACAGCAGTCTCTAGGTGATGAACATACTTTATTCCTTTTTCACTATATATATCACTTACTCCAAGAGCGCTCTCTGCTTTATTAATTCCTGATTCGGTTAAAGAAATAGATCTATGCTTTTCATCAACAGTATAATCTTCTTCTTGCTTAAGAGAACCAGCAATCCTAGCAAAAGTTTTATAAAAATCTCCAGATTCTTCTGCTGGAGAAGAAATAATCAAAGGAGTTCGAGCCTCATCAATCAATATTGAGTCCACCTCGTCCACCACAGCATAGTTGTGTTTTCTTTGAACAATCTTGTCTTTGTCTGTTGCAAGGTTATCTCTTAGGTAATCAAAACCAAACTGACTATTTGTTCCATAAGTAACGTCAGCTAAGTAAGCCTCTTTCCTTGAAGCAGGTCGAAGAAATTCGTAAACAACACGGAAAGATCCAACTTCATCTTTTTCTTTATCTTCTTCTTTATGTGTTGGGTCATATAGATAAGAGATTCCTTGATCATTTATAACTCCAACAGACATTCCTAATCGATTATAAATTTCCCCCATCCAAACAGCGTCACGTCGAGCAAGGTAATCGTTAACAGTAACAAGATGAACACCTTTGCCAGTTAGTGCATTTAGATATGCAGGCAATGTTGCAACGAGAGTTTTTCCTTCTCCTGTTCTCATCTCGGCAATTCCTCTTCTATGTAAAACAATTCCTCCTATCATTTGAACATCATAATGTCTTTGAGAAAGAGCACGCTTGGCAGACTCTCTAACATGAGCAAAAGCTTCGGGTAAAACATCATCTAATGATTCACCATTTAAAACTCTTTCTTTCAATTTAAGAGATGAGTTCTTTAATTCTTCATCACTAAAAGAGGAAAGTTTTTCCTCGAATGAAGCTATGCTGATTAGCTCTTTTTTAAATTTTTTTTCAATTGCCTCACGTGTATTGGAGGAAAATATTCCTTTTAAATTCATTTTATTTAGAAGCAAACCTTGACTTAAAAGTCTTCGTATTGCTTTATTTATTCAAAACCTTTGGTGTCTAATTGCCCTGTCATATCCCCTAAAATAGTGCCAGTAGTCTCTAGTAAGACAAGTAGATTAAGGCATTCTATCACAAAAGGGCAAAAAAAATAACCCCGATAGGCGAGGTCATTTTTTCTAGCAAAAGACTATTGTCTCTTTGCTGCTTTTCTTTTAGCTGGCTTCTTAGCAACTTTTCTTGTTGTTTTCTTTGTTGCTTTTTTAGCTGCTTTCTTTTTTGCTGCCATAAATTTTTGATGTGGACTTATAAGTCATAAGAACGACTCGACCGTGATTAAAAAAAATATTTTTTAATAATCACTTGTGTCATCCTTGATAATTTAATTATCGCAATTATCAAACACTCTTAGCAAGAATTTTTTTAAAATATCTGTGGATAACTATTGATTATAAAAAAATAAAAATAATAGATCGGAAGAGCACACGT
>CALBMC010000015.1 GCA_937895685.1 uncultured bacterium
TTTTACCTCGGTCAGAGTTGTTTTTATAAGACTAGAGTCTTTTCTCAAATCAAGGAAAATAACCACACCAAGGATTAGCAATATAGGTATTGCTTTAAAAAGAAACCTTTTTGTTGGTAAAATTTCTCTGAAATTCATTTTTATAAACCGATTCCGGATGTATTAAATTCTCTTTTAACTTCAAATGTTGGAACTGGTGCAGGGGGAACAGAAGTTGTTACGCATCCACCAGGTGTTGGGATTGGTCTGTATAAACCAAGAACCCATTGTCCAACAGAAAGGGTGACTCCTCCAATCGGGCTATTATAAAAAGGTAAAAGAAAAGGTCCAGGAGCAGATAGTCCTACTGGGTTTATATTAAAAGCCCCATATCCTGTTGGGCATACAACTTCCGGTGTTGGATATAAGCTCACCCTTCCTCCAAATGGCATGTCACCGATTGCGGCTAATGTTTTGTTTCCAAAAATTAAAACTAAAACAAAGGAAAAGATTAAAAATATAAAAAGATTTTTCATCCTTTTATTTTATCACAGTCTATATATTTTCTGCGCCACTAACCCAGTCTGAGAGCGCCAGATCTTCTGCTCGTTCATTTCCCTTTAAATTTAAGGATTCCTTAAACTTCTGAGCTGATTCTAAATCCAAGCCACCCTCTATGTTTTTTAAGACAAACTTTCTTTTATGTGCGAAGCCATTCTTTACGAGGGCAAAGAAATTTTTCTCAAAGTTTTTATTAAAATTGTTCTTTATATCTGATATTTTTAAAACAGCAGAATCTACTTTGGGAGCCGGGAAAAAGGAATTTCTAGAAACAGTCATTATTATTTTAGGGTTTCCAAAGACTTTTACAGAAAGAGAAAGGATACTTTCCTTTTTGTTTCTAGCAAGAATTCTTTCTGCTACTTCTTTTTGAATTAGAAATACAGCAAGGGATGGTTTTGTTTTTTCGGAAAGAGTTTTTTCTATAATGGCTCCCGTTATGTAATATGGGATATTTGCGATAACTTTAAACTCTTTTCCTTTTGGGATTATTTTAGAAATATCCTCCAGAAGAAAGTCTGAAAATATTAAATTTAATTTTTTTGATTTTATTTCTTTTGAAAAAGTTTCTTCCAATACTTCTTTCATCTGAATATCTTTTTCTATTGCGAATACAGTCGCTCCGTTTAGTAAAAGCTCTTTAGTCAAAGCACCTTTTCCTGGTCCTATTTCTAATACCAAATCCCCCTTCTTAACTTCTCCAGAAGAAACAATCTTTTTAATAACTCCTGGGTTTTTTAAAAAGTTTTGGCCGAAAGATTTTTTTGGAATAATTTCTTTTTTCATTTTATATGTAAATAGTTCTGATACTTTCTCCGTCGTCGCCATTTTCTAACAGCTCTTCAGGAATGTCTTTTATAAATCTAGATAGAATTTTTTGCTCTCTTGTTCCATATCGAAGTCTTGTTTCTGCCGCAGATAAATAGAGTTTGTTTTTTGCTCGGGTTAAAGCGACGTACATCAGTCTTCTTTCTTCTTCCTCGTCTTCGTTCGCGTCGCGCTCCATTGGAAAGAGTCCTTCTTCAAGTCCAACAATGAAAACATGAGAAAACTCTAGACCCTTTGAGGCGTGAATTGTCATAAGCCTAACCTCGCTTCTTTCTTCTTTCATATTATCTTGTTCTCCAAAAAGAGCCGCGTCTGCAAGAAGTGATTGCCCCGCTTCTTCCCCCGGCATTGTCTCATATCTAGAAGCAAAGTTAACCAATTCTTGCATGTTTCCAACCTTCTCTTCCTCATTTGATTCAAGGAAATACTCAGTTAACCCAGTTTTTTCAATTATTATTTTAAGAGCCGGAATCAATCCTTCTTCCATCAAGGCTGTTCTTATTGATCCAATTTTCCCAACAAAGTTTGAATAAGAAGCTCTTGCTTTTGGGGTTAGTTCATCAAGTTTCCCATCTATTATTTTTTCCTCTGAAGCTTTTCCGATACCACGTGGTGGGAAGTTTATAACCCTTTCAAGAGAGAGTGGTGTAAATCCGTTTAGTGCAAGACGCAGATAAGCCAAAACATCCTTAACCTCTTTTCTTTCGAAGAATTTTGTTCCCAAAACTTGATAAGGAACACCGTGCTCAATCATTGCCTCTTCTATCGATCTTGATTGAGAGTTTGTTCTATATAATACGGCAATGTCGTGCGGAGCAACCCCAGAATCTATTATAGAAACTATTTCTCTTGCAACGAAACAACTCTCCCCTACTTCATCATAAGAAAGAGAAAAAACAATTTTTTCTCCACTTTCTCTGGTTGCGTGGAGATTTTTTGGAACCCGCATTTTGTTGTGCTTTATTATTTCGTCTGCTGCCGCCAAGATTGTTTCAGTTGAGCGATAATTTTTTTCTAAAAAGACTGTTTTTGCTCCAGGGAAATCTTTTTCAAAACTAAGAAGATGTCGAATGTGAGCACCTCTCCAGGAATAAATGTTTTGATCAACATCTCCAACAACGCAAATATTTCCACTTTCTTTTCCGAGAATCTTTACCATTTCGTACTGAATGATATTTGTATCTTGATACTCATCTATGTGGATGTACGAATATCTCTTTTTAAGAATCTCTTCAACTGAAGGATTTTTTAAAACATCAAGAGCTTTTATCAAAAGATCATCAAAGTCTAGTCCATTTTCTCTTTTTTTAAGACTTTCATATTTATCCCAGACATCAGAAATGATGTCTTCAAATCCACCACGAGAAGAATCTTTGTATTCTAGAACCTTGATCCCCTCATTCATTTTGCTTGAAATTATCTTTTTTATTTTTCGTGGTTCGTATTTTTTTGGATCAAGGTTTTGTTTTGTTACCGCTTCTTTTATTAGTTTCTCTGCGTCACTTTCATCCAGTATTTTAAAATCTTTTTTACCACCAATATAGTCATAGAATTCTCTAAGTAGTAAAACAGAAAAACCGTGGAAAGTTGCAACTGTTGGCATTCCCCCGTTTTTTTCTATTAGGGAAACTACTCGGTCTTTTAATTCTTTAGCTGCCTTGTTGGTAAAAGTTACAGCTAGAATTTGCTCCCCTCTAATTCCACTTTCTATTAGTCTGGCGATTCTATGAGTTATTGTTTTTGTCTTTCCGGCTCCAGCGCCAGCCACAATCAAAAGAGGCCCTTCGCTATGAAGTACGGCCTCTTTTTGTTCTTCGTTTAATCCCTCTAATGATTTCACAGAGGAATATTAACATAAATTTTTTATTCTTTCTTTATTCCGGCGTCTTTGATTAGTCCAGAAATTATATAAGCTTCAGTATTCATTCCGTTTGCAGGCAAGCCCTTCTCTTCTTGTCTTTTTGCAAAGCCTATAAAGTATTCCGCCATTCTTTTTTCAGTCTCCCCCACTTCTCCATATTCTCCTGCTAAAACTTTTCGGGACACATCAAGGGTTGAGTCGATATTCCAACTCATTGTCTTTAACCAGCTTACATTTTTATAGAAAGACTCTATTTCATCATCTCCAGATATGTATTCCAAAACTTTTGAGTATGCACTGCCGACAATGTCTTTTTCTTCCGCTGTTAACTCTGGATGATAAATTGAGATGGCTTCAACCAGGAAGGAAGGTGCTTTTTCTGGGACTATGTTGTTTAATTTCTCACTTTGCTTGCTAGAGGAAGAGTCTTTTTCTATCTTATTTGATTTAAATGTAGCGACTGTAGTTGTCTCTTGAATTTCTCTTTCTTCTTTTTTAACCTCTTCCTTTTTATTATCAAAGATGGATTTTTCTTCTTCCTTTTGTACTATCTTTTGTTTTGGAGATTCTTTTTTGTTTTCATAATAGAATCCTTCAGGTTCTTTTTCTATGTTGTATTGATATTTAGATTCATTTTCTAGACTTTTATCGCTTGGATCTTTTTCATAATATTCTTTTACCCCGTACGCGGTTGCTCCAAGACCGAGAAGTCCGAGCGCCCAAGCTTTTATATTTCTCCACTTATTTCCTTTTTCTTCCTGTTTATTTTTTAAGACAGAATTTTTATAATTGTTTCTGTATTTATTTTGTTCTCTTGCAATTATTTCTTTAAGGGAAGACTCTTCTTCTGTAATAAATTCTTTCTTTTCTTGTGTATTAGGATTTATTTTGTTTGGAATGGATTCTTTCTTTTCACTTACAAACTCGTTTTTAGTTTCAACTATTTTTTGCACTATTTCTTCTTTAGGTATTTTTTCTTCTGGTTTACTGTCGTTAGGCTTCTTATTTTCTGGAGATTTTATTTTAAAATAAGTAGAATTTAGGTTATTTGAGAAAAAGTCGGCCAACTCGTTTGTTCCTTGTGTTTTATATTGTTCGGTCTCCTCATCTTCAGTTATTGGAGTTACGGGGTCATCCTTCTTTATTGATTTAACTACTTTTTTACTTGAAGTAGGGGTCTTTGTTTTTCTTTCTTTTAATTCCTGTAATTTTTCTGATAAGACCATCTTTTCTTTGTTTGCTAAACTAACCGCCACCTCTTTTCCCCCATATTTTTTGAGGTTTATTTTTGAGCTTGATGCAAAGTCTTTAATTATTTCATTTAGCCAATTTCCGTCTTTTTGTTTTTGTTCAATAACTTCTCTTGTTATTGGGTCTATTTTTGAAACAGTTAATTCCCAGTCCAGTCTACTCTCTCCAGTTTCTTTAATTTTATCTACTCTAAATAACTCTCCGTTAGATTGAAAAGTTGTTTCTCCGGCAACAAAAACGAAACCATTTATTTTTATTTCTTTTTCCCCTTCCTTTTCTTGCTTCGGTTCTTTTTTCTTTTTTTCTTTTTTGCTTTCTTTTATAACAAATTTAGGTTTTCCATAAAGAGACTCTTTGAATTTTTTAATATCTCCATTAAATGATTCAAAAGCTTCTCTGGCTAAATCTTCAAGTTCATCAGCATCCATCGTAATCTTCTCAGTTGGCAAATCACCTTTTTTAATATCAAAGCTTATCTTGTATTCAGACTCATCATCACTTAATGACCTCTCTTTTATCTCAGTGACTACATGTTTTGCCCCATCCAATTCAAAAGAAGATCCAATTTTTATAGAAAATTTCGCTTTTTCAAGTATTTCAACTTCTTCACCTTTTTTTACTTCTGTCCAACCCTCTTCTTTTGATTTTATAGCCTCTGTTTTTTTAATATATTCCTCAATATCCTTTTTTGTTATATTCTCGCCTTTTCCTGTTCCTGTTATTTTTTCTAGATCTTCATTAGTTAGACCATTCTCATCTGCTATCTTTTTCACCACAGAGGTTATTTTTGTTTTTTTAGGCACGACAACTTCATCAGTTTTGTCTTCTTCATTTGGATTAATTTCTGTATTTTCTTCTGATATTTCTTCTCCCGCCTCCATTATTGTGTTTCCAAAAAGTATAAAAGGAGAGCCTTTGTCTTCTGGACCAACTAGCCCACCTTCTTGTGACTGGTCTGGATGATAGGTTCCATTTTTATCTATATAAGAAAAACCAAAGTTATTCTTACCGTGTTTTAGTAGTACCAGTTTTCCCCCATTTCTTAGCATAATCTCTTCCCCGTCTCTCCACTCGTAACCTTTTAACGGGTCTCTATTTACAACCGGCTCATTTTCTTGTGTTATTGGGATATTATCCCCAGGCTCTTTTGTGGTCATAGTTAGTGTTTTTAGTCTTTATTTATAGGCTTTTATTATTATACAACGGTATTTCTAAAAACAACATAGTCACTCCTCTCCTTGACCCTTTTTTCTCATAAGGTAGGATTTTAAGGCAGGGCCAAAATCCCTACCAGAAGCTCAGAAACGCCGTTCTCTATATATAGAGAGTCAGAACACACAGAAAATCCTAAACGCACCAAGGCTAAGGATCGAACCTAAAACCAAAGGGGCAACCAAAAAATTTATAAAAAACAAACCTAAAAAGGCTGGAAATATGGCAAAAGTGCTTATTTCAAAGCCCAAATATAACAAAGGATCAATACTCTTGGTGGGAGGGGCTGTTTTGTCTACTCTTGTTTTAGTTCCTGCCTACATCTTTTCTTCTATTGAGACTGACAAAGTTAGCGCTGAAAATAGTAAAAATAGTACAGAGATTGCACTTCTCGAACCAGTTTCAAGCCCTGTTCTTTCTCCAATTAACATGGAAGAAAGAATCGTTATGGTTGATGACCACGCTCTTGCAAAGGTTGGAAATAACTATACAGGAGGAGTTGTTTATGAGGCTGAAGATTATGAATCTTTTGATCCGGCTATATATATAGTCAAAAAAGGAGACACTATATCTTCGATTGCTGAACTTTTTGATGTATCAGTAGACACAATTAGACTTGCTAATGATATACCAAAAGGAAAAGGAGTTACTGTGGGAGAAACATTGGTCATTCTCCCTGTTTCAGGAGGAAAACACAAAGTTGCTAAAGGAGATACGATTTCCTCTATTGCAAAGAAATACAATGCTGAAGTAAGTGAAATACTAAGATTTAACGATCTTAGCGATGCTTCAAAAATAAAAATTGGAGATGAACTTATTATTCCAGGCGCTGATGATGACATGATGAAGGCTGCCTCTAAACCAAAAACAACTGTTTCTTCAAAGAAAGAGAGCGCAGGAATAGCGTCAATAAAGAAACGAGGTGGTGGAGTAAGACTAGAAGGCTTCTTTATAAGACCAGTTGCCCCAGGAACTGGAAGACTTTCTCAAAATATTCACGGAAACAATGGAGTTGATATTGCCGCTCCAGTTGGAACACCAATCAGAGCTGCTGCAGACGGAGTTGTGGTTGTAAGTAAATTCAAGGAAGGAAATCCTTGGTTTGGAGGATTTGGAAACTTTGTTGTAATCGAGCACTCAAATGGTGTAAAAACTTTATCTGCCCACATGTCTGCTGTTAATGTTTCTGTTGGACAAAGTGTTTCTCAAGGAGACATTATAGGAAAAATTGGAAGTACAGGAAGATCTACTGGTCCACATATCCACTTTGAAGTTTGGGGAGCATTTAATCCGGGAAGTGATGGAAGCTGGGCGAATTAAGTAATTATTTAA
>CALBMC010000016.1 GCA_937895685.1 uncultured bacterium
ACTTCCCTTGTCCCCTTTTATCTCAATAAGAAGTGGTTCTCCTTGTGTTATTTCTTCAGAAGAAAAATAAACACTCCCACCAAAACAAATCGAAGGCAATAACAACCAAAAAATTATTAGATTTTTCATAGATCAATTTTTCTTTATTATAACAAAAAAAAGCCCCCGATTTAATCGAGGAGCTTTATCTACAAAATACATTTAAATTAACTACTTATTCGTAACCCAAACCCAACCACCG
Organism: uncultured bacterium; assembly: GCA_937895685.1. GTDB lineage: Bacteria > Patescibacteriota > Minisyncoccia > Phycocordibacterales > UBA9973 > JAGOTH01. Next base: position 242 of record CALBMC010000016.1, read on the forward strand.
AAGGCCTGAAAAACCCACTTTCCGTTTGTCTCCCCAGAGGGACTTGTGCCGGCTTTAATAAATTTAGCGTTGGCACCAAGATCTGTAAGTGAAGCAGTTTCTTTGTCTACTACTTCATATGAAGTCACAATTGCAACCTCATATGTTTTGAATGATTCAAAACCATCATCTTCCAGGTAAGCTGACCACTGTTTTTTAAGTTTCGGATTCCAGTCAGTAAGAGGATCAATAATTGCCCCCTTTATCATCACCACTTTTCCAGAGTCTGTTGACGACTGAATAGTGTCACGAAGTTTTTGATCATCAAAAATGTAAATCACACCTGTCGCCCTTCCCGGAAAGCCAACCAGTTGGTTGTCTTCCAAAACGGTGAAATAAATTGGTGTAGTTTCATCTTTTTTAAAAACACAGTCCTTTGTGATTTTACCGAACGGTAATTTGTTTTCAACGTAGCTTCCCTGTAAAACACCGGAAACTACAGTCGCCTGTTTTTTCTTGGTTGTTGTTGTTTGGGCAGAAGCAGAGTTAATAAATAATGTGAGCAGCGCGAACGCCGCAGTGATTGCAAAGATCAGTTTTTTCATAGTTTGTATGATTTTTGTATATTATATACTATTTCCAAGCTTTAGTCAATACCCCTTAAATCCCTTTATTTTGGGGCTTTTATTGACTATTTTGTCGAATTACTCTATAGTTTGGTCAAACCTTTGAAAAATGGAAAAATCAATAAGAGAAAGAACTGATGAACTCTACCAACCTCTGAAAAATAAAATCTGGGGTGATAATGGAGAACTCAAACACTTCCAAAAACAAAAAGCGGAGATGTTTGCTTTTAACATCATTTGGGAAATGGATAGGAGCAGAAACCCCACACCATTAACCCAGGAGTTCCTTACCTGGGGATATAAAATGGGTCATTTTACAAGAGACAACTTTGCAAAAAAAGATGTCTTATGGAAAATATGTGTTTTCATTGACTGGAAAGAAAACGGCGAAGGATACCATGATATCAATAACCACATGGTGCTGGCTGCACAAAAGTCAGTGACGAAAAAGATGCTTGAGGAAGCTGCAAAGCATGCCTTAGAGCTTTTGGGAGACGATCCCGAATCTCTAAGTAACGAGGCAAAAGAAGACATTATGGGAGGATATCCCGAACCGGCAAATTAGGCCGGTTTTTTTATTTTACAAATATTTTACAATTTAGTCTTTTCCCTGTTAGCATTTTTACCACGATCGTGGTAAAAATGCTAACACTATTTCGGTAGGGTTTTATTCTATTTCCATCCTGTTGTTCTTTTTTATTATTACTCTCTATTATTGAATATGTCCCTTCCAAATGATTTAGACAAAACAAAAAACACGCAATCAATTGCGTGTTTTTTGTTAAGCTTTTACTTCAAGAGAAGCAAATTGGCTTTCTTCGATTTCATATTCCCTCATATCATCCATGATGGCCATTACTTGGTTTGAGTAATACTTCACAATGTGTTCTGGGTTATATATTTTCAAAATCTGTTCAGTCGTTTTGTCTTTGTAAACTGGAAGCTTTGGGTTTTCACCTCCGATACTTCTAGCTACAACTTCAATCGCATGATCATATGAATCGAAGTTTATTTTACAGGAACCATACCCGAAAGGACTGTATGTCGCCTTTTTACAAGCATGGATTCCTCCAGTTGACTCTCTAACTGCAATCGCTGCG
>CALBMC010000017.1 GCA_937895685.1 uncultured bacterium
GCTGTGCCTATTTCAAAAGGTCCATATTTAAAATAATAAAAAGGGGATTCTTCTTCACTAGATTCTGTTTCAACTTCGGAAAGTGAAGTCTGGTGTTTAAAGCACCAGTTTACAGTTCGCTTGCCACGGTATACGAGTTGGTCGTTCCACATTTTTATAAATGTATCTTGTGTTTTTGAGACCACGTCTTCATCGAGAGTAAATTTTTCTCGAGACCAATCACAAGAAGATCCGAGTTGGCGGATTTGTTCTTCCATATTCTTCTTGTTTTCGATTGTGAAATCATAAATCTCTTTGTAGAGATCATTTCTATCCATTCCAAATCTAGAACGACCTTCTTTTTCTAATTTCTTTTCGTAAACAACTTGAGTTTCAAATCCAGCGTGATCAGCTCCAGGAATCCAGAGGGCTTTGAACCCTTGCATTCGTTTGTATCGAGTAAAGGTGTCTTCTAGTGTAATAAAAAGAGCGTGTCCAGCGTGAAGATTTCCGTTGGCATTTGGTGGAGGCATAACGATTGTGAAAGGCTTGGCGTCGGGAGAGGTGAGTCCAGCTTCTATCATTTTCTCAGGGTTAAAGAACCCGCTTTCTTCCCAGGTTTTGTATATTCTCGCCTCAGTCTCTTTGTGCTCGTATGGTTTCAGTAATTTCTCATCCATGTAGAAGAAATAATAACATTTTAAAGGAGTTTTGGGGAGGAGTTGAAATTTATGACTTTTATGGTAAATTTATAAAAAAATTAAAAATGAAATCTAATATTATAATTGGAATTGTTGGGACAAACGGTGCTGGAAAAGGTACGGTTGTTGAAATCCTTCAAGATTTTGGATTTAATCATTTCTCGGCTTCAGATTATATAAATGAAGTTATTACAGCCAGAGGTATGGTTATCAATCGCGACAACCAGAGACTTATTGCAAACCAACTTAGAAAAGGATATTCGCCGGATATAAATACCTACGATCAATTCCTGGAAAAAGGCATTGCAAAATTCAGTCAATCAGAAAATAAACAATAATGCCATTATG
>CALBMC010000018.1 GCA_937895685.1 uncultured bacterium
ACGAAGAAGTTTTCAAGTATATAGATGACAAGGTTTGTTCTGGAATAGATGCGGGAGATAACGGATTTGATATCGAAAAAGAAAACACTGGGAAAAGAATTTATGAAATCGGAGCAATACTTGGTTCTTTTAATCCAAGCTGGGAAGAGGAAGGTAGGGAATATATACATTTTTTAGAAGCCGTTCAATTTGCAAAAGCTCTTTTGCAAAGAGAAATCAAAAGCGCTACCTCTTATTTAAAGGGTAGAAAGATAATTGAAGAAGCTTACAAAAACTCTCCTGATAAAAAAATAATTGAAATAAAAGAAACAATTCCAAGATATATTTTCCAAGCCATCTTATCAGAATTACCAGAACCATTATTTCTGATTGAGCCATCTAGAATGGGGTGGAAAGCTGAGTGCATAAAGAAGAACCCTACTACTTATGAATCTAGAAATCCCTTCAAAAAAGAATGGGGAGGACTTCAAGAAGAAGATTTAAGAAGTGTTAGCGGAGTTCCGGATGCTATATTTTGTCACAGAGGAAATTTTCTTTGTATTGCAAAAAGTAAAGAAGGAGTTTTGAAACTAGTAGAAGACAGTTTAAAATAATAGTATGTTTAATAACAACATGGAAAAATTATTAGATAACCAAAATGAAGAAGAAGGTTATTTAGATTTTAGTTTTCCAAAAGACTCCATCGATATAATAAAAATACCCAAGAAAAACTCTGAAGGTCAGATAGATTGGAGCGGAACAGAAGATAATAACCTCCTAGATTTCAAAAAGAAGTTTTTCAATGACAACAAAAAGCTTCATGAATTAGCAAAAAATCACGCTGATTTACTCGCCAAAGGAATAGAAGAAAATTACAAACAAGATTTCCCGGAATTAGAGGTCTCTGTCCTTTCTGACGATAATGTGTTAAAAGATACAAAGTTTTATATAAACATAAAATTCGGAGGTAAACAGGTCTATCCTAGAATAAACGTCTCTGAAAGAAGTATCGCTGCATAAAATGGCATTTATAGATGAAATAAAATTTAACGTTGAAGCTGGCCGTGGAGGAGACGGGGTTGTTCGTTGGCGCCAGGAGAAATTCGTTCCAAAGGGAGGACCTGCTGGAGGAGACGGTGGAAATGGAGGAGACGTATATGCCGTTGCCACTCGTGAGCTATATCACCTAGAGCATTATAGAGAGAAAAAGAACTTGAAAGCTGGAGACGGAGAACCAGGAGGAAGTAAATCCTTAACTGGAGCAAATGGAGAAGATTTAACGTTAAAGTTTCCAATCGGAACTGTCTTAACTGATTTAGAAAGAGATATTTCTTATGATTTGATGGATGAGACTCCAATCCTTATTTTGAAAGGAGGAAGAGGGGGAATAGGGAACGAAAGATTCAAAAGTTCTATCAATCAAACCCCAATGGAAAGCACAAAAGGGACAGAAGGTGAGTCAGCAGAGTTCCACGCAGAACTTAGACTTATTGCAGACGTAGGGCTTGTTGGTTATCCAAACGCTGGTAAATCAAGTCTTCTTAACTCACTAACTAATGCAGGAGCAAAGATTGGAGACTATCCATTTACAACACTTGATCCTAACCTTGGAAGTATGTACGGAATAATCATTGCTGACATTCCAGGACTTATTGAAGGCGCAGCTGAAGGAAAAGGGCTTGGACACAAATTCCTTCGTCATATCAGACGAACAAAACTTCTACTTCACTTAGTCTCTTTTGAAAACCCAAATATGATGAAAGCTTATGACTCAATCCGAACAGAGCTTGGAGACTTCGATCCAACACTTCTTGAGAAAGAAGAAATAATAGTTTTATCAAAAACAGATATGACTGAACCGGAGAAAGTAGAAAAAGAATTAGAAAAATTTTCAAAACTAGGAAAAACTGTAATGGCTATAACTCTTTTTGAAGAAGATAGTGTTAAAAAACTCAAAAAAATTATTGAAGAAAAAGTTAAAGGATAATATCAGGCAAAAAGAAAACGCATCACTAGGATGCGTTTTTTGTCTTGTGTTTTGGTTAAAAACTTAATCGATAAGAATTTCCATCGGCTTTACGAGGTTAAGTTCTCTAATAACAGTTATTTTAATCTGTTCAGAAAAGCCATCAGCGTTTTGCTTTTTAAAAAAACGAACTTCTGGATACTTACCCTTCAGGCGATTAATTTCACTCTTGTAATCAGTTAGTACAACTAACTTACCAAGATTTTGAATTAACAGGTTTTTGTTTTCTGACAAGTGCTCAAGAAGCTTCGTTTCATTTACAAGGGTTAAATCAAAAATTTCATTTACTTCTACTTCATCAGAACACCTTACCGATGTTATATCCAAGTGAAGAGAATCATGGTTAATGCCACCTAAGTGGATTTCCAATAATTTTGCCATCGACTTCTCAGAAGCCAAAAAGATCGGAAGAGCACAC
>CALBMC010000019.1 GCA_937895685.1 uncultured bacterium
ACACGACGCTCTTCCGATCTCACTTGTTTCTAATAAACCAAAGTTTTGGGTTATTGAGAAAATTAAGTCTCTGTTTTCTTCTAAATAATGTAAATTAAATATACCGGTTTTGCCCGGTTTTTTGTTTGTCTTTTATCCTGCTATAATCTCAATTATGACCGAGACTTTATATCGAAAATATAGACCTGAGACGTTTGATGATGTGGTGGGACACGAATCTGTTGTAGAGTCTCTTCGCAATACCTTGAAGAAAGAAGAGCCTCCACACGCTTTCCTTCTAGTTGGTCCTCGTGGAATTGGTAAAACAACTATTGCTCGCTTGATTGCTAAAGGACTTGGTGTCTCTGGGAGTGATACATATGAGATGGACGCGGCTTCAAATAGAAAAATTGAAGATGTTCGAGAAATCGTCTCTCATGTAAATGTCTTGCCACTAGATTCAAAATTTAAAGTTTATATTATCGATGAAGCTCACATGCTAACCAAGGAAGCTTGGGCTGCGCTTCTGAAAACTCTAGAAGAGCCACCAAAACATGTTGTGTTTATTTTGGCTACTACTGATGTTGAGAAAGTTCCTGACACTATTATTTCACGATGCCAGAGATACACGCTGATGATGCCAACTCGTGAAGAGATAAAAAATCACATTGCCGAAGTTGCTAAAAAAGAAGGACGCAAGATGAGTGATGAGGCTCTGGAATTAATTGGAGTGTCCGCCGGTGGATCATATCGAGATGCCCTTTCTATTCTTCAGCAAGTCTTTGCTTTTTCAAGTGAAAAAGAAATTAAAGGAGAAGACGTGGCACTGGTTGCAGGAATTCCAAGTGAGAGCGAAGCAATAAAATTTATTGAGTCTGCTATATCTGGAGAAATTACTGAAGGGATGAAAATAATTTCTCGGCTCGAAAAAGAATCTCGCTCACCACAAGTTTTTTCAAAAATCCTTCTTGATCTTGGACGTGCACTCGTTGTGATTTCTTTCTGCAAAGGAGAAGATACTTTGATTGATGGATTCGTAAGTGTGGAAGGGAAAAAAGAACTAGAGAGTATTGTAAAAAATCACAAAAAACAAATAAGCTCAAAATTACTTTTGAAATTAATTGAGCTTACTCGACGTGTATCTATTGAAGGCGCTGGTTACCCAGCCTTTGCTTTGTTCTTGATTGAGATGGGGGAGTTATTGACCCAAAAATTATTTTAATGTAATCTCTTTTAGAATTCAGGAAAACATTGGGGTGCGACTGTGTTCGTGGTTCTTTGAGGTGCTGACTGTGTTCGTGGTTATTTGGGGTTCGACTCCCCCGCAGTCCTTTGTGTTTGGGAAACCGGCACAAGGTCTAAGGTTCGACTCCTTGGGAATGGGATGAAGGCTTATCCTGAGTAGCGTAGGATAGACGGGAGACTTTGAAGTTAGGGTTCTGATCCTTTCTGAGTCGTCGTTGAAATACCGTCCTTTAAGGAGAAAAGATTTTTTAATCAGAGGCTTGTTTTTTTGGTTAAAAGATCGCTGGAATCTTTCATGAATTCGACCGTCCCTTGTGGACGGTTTTTTATTTAATTCTTTGACCCTACTGTATTTTCGTGTTAATGTTGGGAAAATGTTAATAAATGAAAGATGCAATAATGAGGTTTGTAGGAGAATACAAATCTTTCTCAAATTTTTTTGAACTTGAAAATCCTGTTCGATTTGAAAATATGAATTATTGGACCGTGGAGAATGCCTATGTTGCTGGCAAAACAATGAACCCATCTATTAGATATAGAATATCCCAGATGAGTCCGTGGCAGGCAAAAGGATTTGGGAAGAAAATTCTTAAAGAAGATATTTCTGCTAATCCGGAGTGGGATGATAATTATCGGGTTTGGTTGATGGAAGAATTAATTTTTCAAAAGTTTTCCTTAAATCTGGAATTAAAAGAAAAATTAATTGAGACAGGGGATAGAAAGATTATCGAAGGAAACAATTGGCACGATAACTTTTTTGGAATTTGTTTCTGTGGCAAATGTCCAGAAGACAAAAAACGTCCAGCGGAACAACATAATCACCTCGGAATTATATTAATGGATGTCCGCGGTAAACTTAAATAGAGGAGGGGAAACCCTCTTTTTTAATTTAGAATATATGGTATTGTTTTAATAAATCTTAAATAAATATGAATATCTACGCCGCTTCAAAAAGTAAACATGCACCTATGTGGAACGAATGGAAGTCTGCCGGTGCAAAGATAACCAGTAGTTGGTTAGAAAAGTTTGATCAGGGTCGTTTACCGGACCAGACAACTCACTGGAATCAAATACTATTAGACATTCAAAGATCTGATGGTCTTTTGTTTTATTCTGAGTCCGGTGAAATTCAAAAAGGGGCTATAGCTGAATTTGGGATTGCGTTTGCTCTTGGTAAGAAACTATTTTATGTTGGACC
>CALBMC010000020.1 GCA_937895685.1 uncultured bacterium
CGATTTACAGTCTTATTTGGATCACCAGCAGCCAAAACGCTGCTAATACGAGATTCAAGTCTCTTCTTGTCCTTCAAATCTTCATTAATTTGGCTCTTGAGAGAAACCAATTGACTAGCAGCAGTTTCAACGACTTTTTGAGCCATTTTTCCTTTTTCTGCATTGTCCAAAATTTGAGACTTATACTGACCAAGAGCATCAGCAGATCCAATTTCTTCTGCCGCCGAATCTACCTTGGCATTGAAAAGCAAAATAAAGGACTTTAAAAAACGTCGAGCTGGAGGTGAAACCGAAGCCACAACCAACAAAACAACAACAGCAACTGCAATCTGAGTAATCATCTAAACCTCTTTTCTTAGAGAAGAATGAATTTCAAAGGAAATCCATTACTGTTAATGTGCTGAAACTTTAGAATACTTCGATTCTTTCAGGAATGATTTCAGCACCACGCCAAATAGTAAACCAACCTGTTCGTTTATTCATTTCTGCATAAACAAACTCTTCAACTTGAACAGAATCAATTTCTGTCATTCTGGAATAATCCCAAAATTCAACAGAATCCAATTCTTCTGGCTTGCCTTCTTTGCCTAAACTTTTTACAGAACGTGTGTAAGAAGTTTTGACATCATTAACTCGCCAAAATTCTTCATGAGTGTCATTGTCTGGATTGTTATCACTCTTGTCATCATCAATGTTGAATTGAGTATCCTCTTTTAAAACATTGTGAAGACCTTCATCATAAGCAAGACTGTCATACACAGACAATCCTAAAGCTCTATGAGTGATGCGACTGTTCGAATCATTATTCGGGACCACCCTTAGACAAAGAGTTACATCTTCTTTGTTGATGGGACGGCTTTCTAAAATATAATCAGTGTTTTTATGGACTTTCCCACCAACTCGAATTGTGTTTTCCAAGATATCTTTAATGATGAACCTATGATCACGATATTCAATCGTGTCGATCTTTACAACCCCTCCTACTTTTGCAGTCAAAGGGTTATAAAAATCTAACTTTGGAATTGAAGACTCTTCTTTTGAATCTCCAATTCCTAACTTCCTCATTAAAATTTCATACAATTTCATGACAGATTCCTTGTGAAAGATTAAGCAAATTCTCTAACAAAGAGAATCCAAATTGCAAATCCTACGATGGAGAAAACAACAACAAAGGTTAGAAAAAAAGATACAAAAGAATTAGCTTCTTCTGATGACATAGGTGAAGATGGAGTTAAGTCGGTAGTTACAGCCAAAGATTCTTGAGTTGCAACTGGATTGTAACTAGCATCAACAAACTCTTTATTATACATGATATCCGGGTTATCT
>CALBMC010000021.1 GCA_937895685.1 uncultured bacterium
CAGCTTGTTTTCCTTCTGAGTAAGTAAAGTTTTCTAATTCAGCTAAAAGCAAAATCATAGACAGTAATTCGTCGACTCCTTTTCCTTGTTTTGCTGAGATTGCAACAACGGGCACAGTTCCTCCCATTCCCTCAAGATAGATTCCATTTTCAAGAAGAGTCATTTTTGTCTTTTCAATGTTTGCGTTTTCCTTATCGATTTTATTTATGGCAACAATGTAAGGAAGTTTTTTATTTTCAATAGTTCTCCAGGCTTCAAGAGTTTGGGCTTTTACTCCGTCTTCTGCTGATACAACCAAAATAGCAATATCCGCCGCACTAACACTTCTTTCACGCATTCCTTGAAAGGCCGCATGTCCAGGTGTGTCTATGAACGAAATGTCTTTATTTTCACCGTGCTCATCTTTTACAGACACAACATAAGCTGATAGGTGTTGAGTTATTCCTCCGGCTTCTTTTGCTACAACGTTTGTCTTTCGAATATAGTCAAGAAGAGTCGACTTTCCATGGTCGATATGTCCCATAATAGCAACGACAGGGGGGCGATTTTTTGTTTTGTTTGATTCGACGTTCATGGTGTTTTGAGGAATTTAAATACCGCTTTCGGCGGTTGTTTGATTCCTTGATACTACACTATTTTTAGCTTTTTGTCGAGTTTGGTATATACTCTCGAAATGAAGTTTTTCGGGCAAAAAACCATATATTTAGACCATTCTGCCAAGACTCCAGTAGAAAGGAGGGTTTTAGACTTGTTTACAAAAACATCTAGATGTCTCTTTGCTAACCCTAGTTCAATCCATCAAGCTGGAGTTGTGGCGAGTGAGTTAATATCTAAGGCAAGGGAAGACGTCGCTAGGACTTTTAGCGTTCCAGAAAAAGGAGTTATTTTTACAAGTACAGCAACGGAATCAATCAATTTAGCGATTCTTGGTATAAAAAAACTACATAATATCTCTAACCCTAATTTTATAACAACAAAAATAGAGCATAGCGCGGTTCTCTCTGCAATTGAAAAAGCAAAAGAAGAGCAAGGTGGAGAGATAAGGTTTGTTGAGGTTAATGAAAAGGGAATAGTTGATTTGAAGAATTTGGCTGAATTGATTGATGAAAATACAGTTTTGATTTCTATTGGTTACGTAAACAATGAAATAGGAACAACTCAAGACATAAAAGAAATCGCCCACACTATTCGTAAAGCAAAATTTAAAATATATAACTCTAGAACAAACCTTCTTCCAATTTTTCACACAGATGCGACCCAGGCAGTTTTATATGAAGATCTTTTTGTTCCAAGGTTAGGCGTAGACATGCTCTCTTTCAATGGAACAAAGATATATGCGCCAGGTGGGGGAGTTTTGGTTTTGAGAAAGGAATTAGACATAGATCCAATATTTTCTGGGGGAGGTCAGGAGTTTGGTCTGCGTTCTGGAACTAGCTCTTTGGCGCAAATAGTTTCAATTGCTTTAGCACTGAAAATCTCAGAAGAAAAAAAAGAAACAGAAACAAAAAGACTTTTAGATTTAAAAAACTATTTTAAGAATGAAATTAAAAAGTTAAAAGAATTTGATCACTTCACGGGGGATGAAGAAAACAGAATTCCCAGCCATTTGTCTGTATGCTTTTCAGGTATTTCTTCTGACTTATTAGTTTTATCTCTTTCTCGATATGGAATTTATGTTTCAGGACGAAGTGCTTGCAAGGAAGGAGAAGAAGGGGACTCACATGTTTTGCGCGCAATAGGAGAAACTGATTTTGATAATAAAGCCTTTGTTCGTTTTTCTTTTGGTAGATCAACAAGAAAAAAAGATCTTGAAAAAACAATTAAAGTTTTGAAAAAAGTTTTTTCTATTCAATCTAAATTAAAATAAAATTATATTTTAATAAGTCACAAATAATAAAATAATCCGTTTTATAATTTAGTGATATAATGTTTTTGTAGCAGAGTTGGTCGCTCTAGACAAGAATCATATATTATTGTATAAATAAACTATGAATATGCCACCATTTAGTAAATTCACAGCAAAAGCAAAAGAAGCAATACAGAAGTCCCATGAACTCGCTATAGAGCGAGGGCAAAATCACGTTTCAGGAATGCACATCCTGGCTTCCTTGCTACTCCAAGAGGAATCAATGGTAGAAAGGATTTTGGAACGTCTTGAAATTGATACAGCCACTCTTACTGACAATGTTATAGATGCAATTGATACACCGGAAGCGAGCCGAACACTTTCTCCTTCATACCAAATTTACTTAACTCCTGAGACTGCGCAGATTCTTGAGCACTCAATGAAAATTGCTGCGTTTCTAAAAGACGAACATGCTTCTACTGAGCATTTGTTTTTAGCGATGCTTGAAGTTCCGGGTGAAGTTCGAGATTTGCTTTCAAAATCTAAAATCGGAAAAGAACAAGTTCTAAAACTTCTTGAAGAGCTAAGAAATGAAGAAGGAAAAGAACCAGAAGCTGAAAAGAAATTTAAAGTATTAAATAAATTCACAAGAAATCTAACAAAGCTTGCAAAAGAAGATAAACTTGATCCTGTTATTGGAAGAGATACAGAAGTTATGCGAATAATGCAGATT
>CALBMC010000022.1 GCA_937895685.1 uncultured bacterium
TCTTTTGAGTTAATTTTTTTATCCAGCAAGCCTTTTAATAGGAAGATGGTTCCTCCTATTAAAAACCATATCGTTAGACTTTTATAAATCTCTCTGTGGGGCGAGAGAAACAGAGACAAAAAGATAATTGCGATCATCAAGTAAAAAAGTCTTTTGCTAGTTCTACCGCCACGAAACTCCTCTAGGTGTTTTATGGATAGATGATATCCAATCACCCCGGCTGAAAGACAAATTATTACAGAAAAAACAATTCCTAAAATTGGTAATCCAAATATTTTTTCTGAAAAAGTTTCGGTAATAGCAAAAACCGAAATAAGAGTAATTTTTAGTATTAACGGCATTGCTAGAACTTTACCTAGCTTCCTCCCTTTGTTTGGGAAGGTGTAGGATGCTTGCATCCAGAAGTTTATTATCCCGAAAAGTATTCCAAGAATTTCATACCATTTCATCATTTAAAAAACATTTTGGGTTTAATCTACTCTCTTGTTTGATTTATGTCAAAAATCACATATACTAACTATGCTTGTATATAGCCCCAAGGAGTTTCCTAGGGGCTCAAACTTGTTTAAATATCAGATGAAAAAAGACTCAAAAGAAGACCCCAGAAAGAAGTTTTCCAGGTTCTACAAATTTAGTAATCGATTTTTTAGAAAAATATAAACTTATTTCATATGTCAAAGAAAAACGAAAACTCTTACGGGGCAGGCAAAATAATAATAAAAGGCGCTCGAACACATAACCTTAAGAACATTAGTGTGGAAATGCCTCGCAACAGAATGATTGCAATCACAGGTCTTTCAGGAAGCGGAAAGAGCTCTTTGGCTTTTGATACTATTTTTGCCGAGGGACAACGCAGGTATGTTGAGAGTCTTTCTTCATATGCCAGACAATTTCTCCGTCAGATGAGCAAACCCGATGTTGATGAAATTTCTGGACTCTCTCCAGCTATTTCCATTGACCAAAAATCTCGTTCAAACAATCCACGTTCCACCGTTGCAACCATTACAGAAATATATGACTATCTGCGTGTTTTGTATGCCAGAATCGGGCGACCGCATTGTCCTGTTTGTGGAGAAGAAATAAAAAAGCTTTCTAATGAAGAAATAAATAGTTTCGTTCTTGGAAAAG
>CALBMC010000023.1 GCA_937895685.1 uncultured bacterium
TTCCCTACACGACGCTCTTCCGATCTGTTAAAAGGCTCAACAAAAAATCTTTTTTATCAGCAATAAAACTATATTTTACTGTTTTGAAAAATATCTTATATCCTGTCATCTAATTTTTAGTATAGTTTTACTCCAATCTTTTCTCTAACGTCTTTCATTTTCTCATCGGCAACAGCGCGAGCCCTCTCTCCTCCATCCTCAAGAATTTTTAATACTTCTTCTGGATTTTGTTCGAAATATTTTCGCTTTTCACGCATTGGTGCAATGAATTCTTCAATATCTTCAATCAAAGCTTCTTTCAATTCTTTATACTTACCTTTCTTTTCTTCATAAAGCGCATTTAATGAAGCTTCATCTCTAAATAGTTTGTGAATTTGGTAAACATTTTCTGGTCTTTCGCCACTTGAATCAGTAACAATACTCATCACAGCTTTTACAATTTCATCTTTTTCTGCGAAAAGCGGTATTGTGTTTCCATAGCTCTTGGACATCTTTTGTCCATCAGTTCCTGGGACTACGGCGACACCCTCAAGAATCATTTCTTTTGGAAGCTTGAAAGTCTCTCCAAATATTCGATTGAACTTCTCAGCTGTATCACGAGCGATTTCTACGTGTTGCTTCTGATCTTGCCCAACAGGAACAACGTCAGTGTCATAAAGTAAAATATCTGCCGCCATCAAAAGAGGATAATCAAAAGTTCCAACATTTATGTCTTTATTTTTTGCTTCTGCGTCTTTGAAGGCATGAGCTCGCATAAGGAAAGGCATTGTTGTTATTGTATTAAAAACCCACGCGCATTCTGTATGTGCTGAGACATCTGATTGTTTGAAGATTACAGATTTCTTCGGATCAAGTCCAATAGCAAGATAATCCATAGCGACACCTAGAATATTCGCCTGCATTTCTTCACGAGACTGAATACCATTAAGAGCATGGTAGTCTGCAATCATAAAAAAGCTATCATAATCTTTCTCAAATTCAACAAACTGACGCATTGCGCCAAAGTAGTTACCTATATGAGGGCGCCCTGTTGGTTTGACACCTGAGAGCATTCGTTTTTTATCCATGGGAAAATTATATCAAAACAAAGGGTTTTTGGCACTTCTAAAACTTAAGCAGGAAATTAACAGGATTTCCTCAACTCTCGATTTACAATAAAAAGCTCAGGTCTGGTAAAATCAATACAAATGGCAAAAGACCTGCGAAGAGAACAAACAAAATTACGTCTACCACCACAAAGCATCGAAAGTGAGGTTGCGGTTTTGGGTGCTGTACTTCTAAAACCAGGAAGTCTTGCTGATATTGTAGACATAATCACAGCTCAAGCTTTTTATATTTACAAACATCAAATAATCTTCAGTGCAATGCTTGATTTGTGGGGGAAAAATGAACCAGTTGATCAGGTTTCTCTAACTCATTATTTGGAAGAGAAAAATCTTCTAGAACAAGTTGGTGGACGAAGTTACGTTGCCGAACTGGCTCATGCTGTTCCTTCTGCTGCCAATATCGCTCACTACGCAGAAATTGTTGCAAAGAAACACACTCTTCGATCTCTTGCTAATGTTGCAGATAGAATAAATGCGCTTGCCATAACAGAAAATGATGATGAGATAGATGAGATTCTAGATGCTGCAGAAAAACATCTTTTTGCTGTAACAGAAACTCCTAAAACAAATAAAATAATAAGCCTTAAAGACACACTTGGAGAAGTTTGGGAGCATATCGAAAGACTTCATGAAAACAAAGGAGAGCTTCATGGAGTTCCAACTGGTTACCACGATCTTGATCTAAAATTATCTGGACTCCAAAACTCAGATCTAATCATTCTGGCTGCTCGTCCATCTGTGGGAAAAACAACCCTGGCTCTAGATATTGCGAGAAATGCTGCAACAAAACACGATATTCCTGTTTGTATCTTTTCTTTGGAAATGTCCGCTCAACAATTAACAAGCCGTCTTCTAGCGGCTGAGTCTAGAGTTGATGCTTGGAAACTAAGAACTGGAAACCTAACATCTGAAAACGACTTTTCAGCCCTTGCACAATCTCTTGATCGTCTTGCAAAAGCAAAAATATTCATTGACGAAACTGCCAGCAACTCAATTGTGAAGATGAGATCTTTCGCAAGAAGATTAAAACATGAACACAATCTTGGACTTATTATTGTCGACTACTTGCAATTAATGTCTACAAACAAGAACTATGATTCTATGGTTAACCAAGTTACAGAAATTTCTCGCTCTCTTAAAGCTCTAGCTAGAGAATTGAATGTTCCTGTTCTTGCCTTATCCCAGCTCTCTCGTGCAGTTGAAAGCCGTGGAGGACGCCCAAGACTGTCTGACCTAAGAGACTCTGGATCTATCGAGCAGGACGCCGACGTTGTTATGTTTATTCACCGAGAAGATAGATACAAAGAAAAGGATGAAAGAACTAACATTGCTCAAATCTTGATCGAAAAACACAGAAACGGTCCGACTGGAGAAGTAGACTTATACTTCGATGAGAAATACAGCTCATTCTCTTCAATCGCCAAAGGAAACTTTGATGAAATAGCACCTAAGAAAGAAAGTAACGAAGATAGAAATAAAGCAGATCTATTCTAATGGAGAAAAACCCTTTAAGAGAACTAACTGAAATATTCAAAGACTTTCCCGGAATCGGCGAACGCCAAGCCGGACGATTTGCTCATTTCCTTGCACAAAAAACTAATGCTTATAGAAAAAATTTGGCGGCAGCAATCAGAACGGAAGAGCACACGTCTGAACTCCAGTCACGCCAA
>CALBMC010000024.1 GCA_937895685.1 uncultured bacterium
CAACCTTTTTCATATTCGAATGAATATGATTGGCCATCGATTTCTAAGAAGATTTCTGCGTATATATTTGTCGCGGTAGATCTTGTAGCCTCCCACCTAACAACCTGAGCATTTTTTATTTCCACAATATTGGGAGGAAATGGCATCTTGCAACTCATAACAGAGCCATCTGGAAAGTTAATTTCTTCCACAAAAATAAATTTTTTTTCATTATCTACCATTAATATGGCGGATGTACCTGAAAAAATTTTGTTTCTGTCGGAAATAATAAGGGTGTCAAATCCGGTTTCAGTTTTGATTAAAAGTGTATCTACATCAATATATGACGCCGAATTTTGTGCACGTGCAGACATGGCTACAAATGACAACAATAAAATAAAAAATAAATTTTTCATAATAACAGGTTTGTTCAGATAATACAATAATAGGTAATAACTGTCAAATATTTATGTGGACAAAAATAAAAACCCCTTTCGGGGCTTTTATAATTTATAAACAATCTACTAGTTATCTATGTTTCCAGAGATATTAGCTGTTCCTTCTGAGATTGCATTAACTGTTCCAGAATCAAGAGTTCCAGAGGCAGTTAGTCCTTTTGACACTTGAAGTCCTTTGATTGCGTTTGTTGTCTCAGTATTTAACCCACCTGTAACCGCAGTATTAGGAAGAAGTCCTTGCATCCAAAGTTTAATTTGGCTAGTAAGGATTGCACTTGGTGAAGAAACGGAAACGGATCCAGATTCATCAACTGAAAAATTAACCTTTGGTCCATTTTCAGTAGTCTCTCCATCATCTCCATAAACAATTCCATCTATATCACATCCATCTTCAGGAAAGAGTCCTGCTGGTTCACCATTATATGTAGTAGAAGTTCCATCACTAAAAGTAAAAGTTACAGTACAGCCTCCTTGTCCATCGAAGCTTGTAGAAACCTTAACTATGTACTTCTCTTTGAAATTTGATCCTTCATTTACAGCAAAATCTTTTTTGTCTCCCTTAAAAACTTTACCTGCTTGTCCAAGTCCCCTGTCTCCTGATCCAGAAAAGAGGAAATATCCCGCTCCGGCAACGATTAAAAGTCCAGCCAAGATCTTGATTGAGTCAAAATTTGGATTTTTGAAAAAATTCATAATTTAAAAAGTTATTATTAACGGCTTTTGGCCTTAGTGTGATTATACAATAAAAGTAAAAAAATAAAATCCCTATTAAAATAGGAATAAAAAAACCGCCCTGAGTAAACTCGAAGGACGGTTGGGCGACACTCAATGGCATCGCTTAAAAATTTTTCCGGCAAAGGATCAGTTGGGAACATAGAATGGATACATCCAATCATCATATGCTGTTCCTGTGATAATTAAATCACCACACTGATTCATCCCGCCTGTGTTTACCATAACAGCAACAACTCCTGAGCTGGTGCCATTTGACACATTCTGCATTGGCTTTACTGTGGTGTAGCCTGCCTCATGAGCATTTTCGATCCAGTCGGACATATCACCAACCTGACTGTTGATATTTTGCTGCACGCTGCCGCTCATACCTTGAATTCTGGCAGTGTATATATTACCCATAGCATCATACACTGTTACGGTGTTTTTCTGATCGGTGATTTTTGAGATCACATAATATATTCCATTAACGGAATAATTTGTAACTTCATAAGTTGCCGAAGCTCCTTCGATACATACACTGTTGGTGTTCAGGATATCGCATCCGCAAGTCATCAGGCCGAAAAAAATAATCGGTAATAAAATTAAAGATTTCATAATAAATATTTGGTTTTTAATTGTTTAATTAATAGATTTGAAAGTTATACCGGCTGGCTCGGCAGAACCAGCTCGTATAACTCTCAAATCCCCAAAAACCTATGAAATCCAAGCTCAAAGAACATTTATACTCTCGTATTATAGCAAATCTATAGGATTTGTCAACCCCCACACCTTTCCATCAAAACCAGAAAGATGTGCGGGTAAACCCCCTGCCTTTCCATAAAAAATAGAGAGGTATGCAGGTAAATCTCCTGCCTTTCCATAAATCAACGAGAAAGGTGTTTGGGTAAATAGTTCTCTCTACCCAAAAACCCCTGTTTTTGCTAGAATGACCTAACCATTATCACTAATACTTAAACTTTATGTTAATTCCAACAGTTACCCCGAAGGAATTCGCAAGGCGGATCCTACGGGGCGAGAAGTGCTAAAATAGAGTTTATAAAACTTTTTAAAAATTAATTTAAATTTAAACCATGTTAATTCCAACAGTTATCGAAAAATCCCAATTTGGAGAAAGAGCCTATGACATCTACTCTCGCCTACTCCGAGAACGAATCGTCTTCTTGAATGACGAAATAAACGACTATACCTCAAACCTCGTTATCGCTCAGCTTATTTTCCTTGCCAACGAAGACCCAAAGAAAGATATTCAGTTATACATCAACTCTCCAGGAGGATCAGTCACTTCTGGAATGGCGATATATGACACAATGCAGTTCATCAAACCCGATGTTTCAACTATCTGTGTTGGAATGGCGGCTTCAATGGGAGCAATCCTCCTCTCTGGTGGAGCAAAAGGGAAAAGATTCTCTCTGCCAAACTCTAGAATAATGATTCACCAACCTCTTGGTGGAGCATCCGGACAAGCAACGGACATAGAAATCCACGCAAAGGAAATCCTAAAATGGAAGAAGAAGATAAACGAACTCCTCTCAAAAAATACCGGACAAAAACTTGATAAGGTAGAAAAAGATACAGACCGAGACAATTACATGGAAGCAGAAGAGGCAAAAAAATACGGACTAATCGACGCCGTAATCTCAAAAGCAAAAATATAAAAAGGAAATCCGCCAGGCAGGCGGATTTTTGATAAATAAAAAAACCAAGCTAGTTGCTTGGAGTTAAATGAGGGTAAAGCTTTAGCTTGTTAGCCAGCCTTGTAAATTTTATTTTGTATCTTTCAGGCCAAGTATCGGAATCCTTGGCGTTTTTTTCAGCGTGCCAAATTATTTGACTTACAGATTCAGGTTTTATCCTTCCCTCTTCATCGAAATCTGGTGCAACATTTATAAATCTTCCGGCTCCGTCTTCACCGAAAATTTCTTCCGTGATCGCTCTCCAGCTATTCACGCAAATTGTTTTGTTTTGGTTGTTGTTTTCCATTCTAGAACAGTTTCTAAAAAAGATATAACCTTTTGAACGATAGGTCAATGGGGAAAAGATTTTTTATGGTTGGAAGCCCCGCGCCGATGGACGCGGGGCTTTTTCGGGTGTATTATCAAAGTATCGAACTTAATGAATTAAT
>CALBMC010000025.1 GCA_937895685.1 uncultured bacterium
CTGTTTCGTCTATTAATGCGATAACCTTCTCCCTTATACTTTTTGTCCCAGCAACCCAGCTGGACATATAAACAGCCTTTACGGAGTCGGGTGTTTCAATATGAGACACTATTATTTTTTCTGGTTCCGGCACTGTTTCAGTTAAGGTTTCTTTTTCATTTGGACTTTCATCTTTTATATAAGACTCAGCCGCCATTTTTGGGATATAGAAATAAGCGAAAATTGCAATAAGCAAAGATATTATTATAGAAAAAACTATAACAATATTTCCATTGTTATAGATATTTTTATTATTTAGTTTCCTCTTGGTTTTTTCCAAAGACATGCCAGGTGTTTTTCTTATAATTTCTTCTCATCATGTATGAGTTAAAGACAAGCAGGACACCAATTAAAACTATAAAAAAATTCTTCCAAGGAGAAGGAAATCCTAGAATTGGTAAGATTATCAAAAATATACCTAAAAGAAATAATAGTCTTGGTTTTTTCATACCTTATATTATAACTGGGTAATAATTTTTTTCAAAATTATTGTTTTCCTATTATAACAACAAACTCCCCTTTTTTCTTTTCTGGGGTATTTTCGAATATGTTTAATATTTCTTTGGCTGTTCCGTTTAGAAATTCTTCAAAGTGCTTTGTTAATTCTCTGGCCAAAATTATTTTCTTGTTTGGGTTTTCTTTTTCTATTTCTTCTAACAATTTTTCAATTCTGTGTGTTGATTCATAGAAGATAACTGTCTTATCTTCTTTTAGAGCTTCTTCTATTTTTGTTTTTCTACCTTTTTTGTGAGGCATGAACCCTAAGAATACAAATTTACTAGTATCCACACCGGAGGCTGACAGGGCACTAATTAAAGCAGAAGATCCAGGAATCGGTGAGACTGTTTCGTGGCCAAATTTTTCAATTACTTTTTTTACTAGAGTCACTCCTGGATCAGAAATGCCCGGTGTTCCAGCATCAGAAATTAAAGCCAGACTCTCTCCCTTTTCCAGTCTTGAAATTATTTCAGATTCTTTAACTTCTCCACTGTGCGCGTGGTAACTTTTTCTTGGAGTATTTATTTCATAATGATTAAGAAGAATTCCTGAAGTTCGGGTGTCTTCGCAGTAAATACAGTCTACTTCTTTCAAAATGCGAATAGCCCGTAATGTTATATCTTCAAGGTTTCCTATCGGAGTTGCGACTATGTACAATATTCCTTTTTGCATGGTAACAATTTAGAGAAATACAAAAACTTACGCAGCTATATTTCTGTTAGAAATTCTACCAAGTATTTCCTTGGCTTCTTCAAAACTTTTTCCTTGACACAACATAACAGATGCTGGATCGACAGAAATAAGAACCGCCAGCTCACTTTTCAAATCTTGTGTTTTTGAAGTAGAAAGAGTTAGAGGATTTTTTTCTTCGAGAAGGGCAAAATAAAGAGGTGTTCCATCTTCAAGTTGTATATTTTCTGGGGAAATTCTTTGTTCTCCCTCACCTTGTCTTGGTCCAATAAGATCTTCTATGTTGTAATCATTATTTTTATCCATACGTATATTGTATTACTTTTAATAAAATAAGTCTCCCTGTGAGCGGCATAGGAATCGGACCTATGACCTCTGTCTTATCAGGACAGCGTTCTACCACTGAACTAGCCGCTCAAAATGTCTTTAGAATATACCAGAATAGTAAGCTTTTTTCAAGGGTTTATTGCTTTTTATCTATGCAGGTATATAATCTTTGAAAATTGAAGATTATGTTTAATGAAGCACAAAAACAGGTTGATGAATGGGTAAAACAATTCAAGATTGAGTACTTTATTCTAGAACGACAACATGTCATTTTGACCGAAGAAGTCGGAGAGCTTGCCAGAGAAATTAGTCACGACATTGGCTCTAAAAAGAAAAAGGCCGGAGAAAAAGAAAGCTCTATTGAAGATGAGTTAGCAGACATACTCTTTGTTATTATCTGCATGGCTAACAGAGAAGGTATTGATCTTGACCAAGCTTTCAAAAAAACAATGGATAAAAAATACAGTCGTGATAACGACCGATTTGAAAGAAAAGATTCTGAAAAATAATAAACCATCCACGTCAATCTTATTCATGTTGGGGTTTACCCCCACATCAATCTTATTGGTGTGGGGGTAAACAAAAAGCCGGATTAAATTCCGGCGTTTTTTAATGTGTCTAAAATATTTTCTGTAATTGATTGGATTATTGGGTTGTGCCCCAATTTTTCAAGCTTGTTTTCTTTGTACCAAACTTTGCCATTTTGGCACAAGGAAAAAATTCTTACATCATCCGAAATGTTTACCACGACCGGCGGATACCAGCCATAGCCAATTTTGTTTACCAGTAAATCAATATTCTCCTCTTTTCCAAGCGGACAAATTGATACGCTGACACTCATTTTATTGGCGCTCAGTAATCCCATAACTCTAACCCAGCTTTTTGTTGGTGTTAGAATGTTTTGACTTTTGTTTGAAATAATTAATTTCGGACTGTCATTTTTTGGATCAGGGGTTGTCTCCAT
Source organism: uncultured bacterium (assembly GCA_937895685.1). Lineage (GTDB taxonomy): Bacteria > Patescibacteriota > Minisyncoccia > Phycocordibacterales > UBA9973 > JAGOTH01. The sequence continues at coordinate 2,519 of CALBMC010000025.1, forward strand.
CACCAAATTGATAGTTGTTGTTTTGGTCAGCCTTTCGTTAAGTATCAGAAAGTTTTCTGATAAAACTTTCAAGGCTCTTCCGGCAAGGCCTGATGTTTGCCAGGCGTTCGGATTATTAAGGGTCGCTGTGTTACTCATAAAAAAACAATTTTTATGACTATACCAAATATTCAGCCTTTGTCAAAAGAGACTCTAGGTTATTCTTCGTCACTGTCTCCTACCTCTCCTCGTTCAATGGCGTCTAGTATTTTTCCTATGTTTCCAAGCATAATTCCTGGAATGTTGGACCAAGATTGTTTTATTCTATGATCTGTAATTCTGTCCTGAGGGAAGTTATAAGTTCTTATTTTTTCACTTCGGTCCCCTGTTCCAATTTGGTTCTTTCTTTCATCAGAAAACTTCTTCGCCTCCTCCTCTTCTTTAAGTTGCTGAAGTTTTGCTTGAAGAATTTGCATTGCGCGCTCTCTGTTTCCGAGCTGGGTTCTCTCAGATGTACAACGAACATCTATCCCTGTTGGTTTGTGGATTAATCTTACTGCTGTTTCTACTTTGTTAACGTTTTGTCCCCCTGCCCCTCCAGATCGAGAGTATTCCATATCTATATCAGAAGGATTTATTTCTATTTTTACTTTCTTACGAATAGGTAAAACAGCCACAGACGCTGTAGATGTGTGGATTCTTCCATTTTTTTCTGTGTCCGGAACTCTTTGAACTCTGTGAACTCCTGTTTCGTATCTTAGTTTCTTGTAGACGTCCATTCCTCTAATTTCAAAAACTGCTTCTTTGTATCCTCCCACATCACTTTCAGATTCGGAAAGTCTCTTAACTCCCCAGCCCATTTGGTTTGCATATCCGATATACATTCCAGCTAGCTCCGCTGCAAAAAGAGAAGCTTCATCTCCTCCTGCTCCGGCTCTAACTTCAAGAAGTATCTCATTTGGAAATTCTTCTTCCGCTTTTTCACTATCTAGAATTCCCTTTATCTGTTCCCAGATTGCAGTTTTTGTTTTTTCTAATGTTTCTAATTCTTCTTTTGCAATTTCTGCCATAGCTGGATCAGATTCAGAAAGTTCCTTTACTTCAGAAATATTTTTGATAGTTTTTTCAAGCTCCTCAGCTAAGTAGAAGATTTTTGGATTTTCTTTTAATTCTTTTATGTTTATTTCGTCCATTTTGTATAAAAATTAGGAAAAGAAAAAACGCCTATATTGGGCGTTTTTTCTCGCTTAGTTACTTCTTCTTTGAAGCTTCTTGTCGTTTCTTGAATCTGTCTACTCTTCCTGCTGTGTCTAGAGTCTTTTCCTTTCCTGTAAAGAATGGGTGACATTCGCTACAAACTTCATTTTTTATCTCTTCTTTTGTTGAGCCAACTGTAAAAGTCACTCCGCAAGAGCAAGAAACCTTTGCTTTATCGTAATATGTTGGGTGTATGTCTGCTTTCATTAGGTAAATAATATAGCACAGGTTTATAGACCTTGCAATGGGTCAATCATTGTCTCCTGTATAGAGGTGGCCTTCGCCATTACGGAGTTACCATAGAAGGTATTTGGGGGTGATTTTGAGTCACAAATACGCCCTGAGTAGTATCTACAAGCTGCATTTCTCTCTGCTGTGTAGGTTGCTGCTCCTGCTCCCAAGTCAGAAAGATAGATGGCTGAGGCCATAAATGCGTGCTCTGGATTCCAAGGGTCAGCTGTCTTTACTCCTACGGCATTAGCTATTCTTGTTTTTATCATAGCCCATGTTGAAGGGATAAACTGAGAAGGACCCATTGCTCCACCGTATCCAAGCCCTCCAATAGGACAAGAGACTCTAGTTGTGTAAGGATCTCTTCCAAGTTCTTTTGTAATAGTAAGGAATGGTCCAACATCTCTTGTTGGCTTCATTACATTTGCGATAGTGTTTCCTGAAGTTATACCAGTTCCGCTTCCAGTGATTGGATCTTTTAGATAACAAGATCCAACATTTTTACCAAGACTGGATTCTTGTGTAAGAATGGCAAGCAGGAAAGCTGGTCGTACGCCTGTTTTTGCGCTAGCTGCTTCAGCGTATGCAAGGGCGTCTCCAAATGGAATGGATGCACTGTCTCTTAGAGAAAACAGGGCGCTTCTTATTTGTGCAGCTTTAGTTTTTCTTTCAGCCAAGATTTGTTCATAGGTTTTTTCCTTGCTTTTACTTGCTGACAAAAGTTTTTGTTTTTCGCTTTCAGATAATTCTACTTTTCTCTTTGCAGATTCCAGTGCCTGCTTTGCGTCCATTTCAAGTTCTTCTTTTGTTTTGAGTTCTTCTCTTTGTTTTTCTGTTTCTTTCCTAACTCCACGAATTTCTTCAATGTTAGCTTTTACAGATTTTTTTATTGCCTCGAAAGAGTCGATGTCTCGGTAGAATTCTGACAGAGTTGAATTAGACAATACCAAGTGAACAACTGGGGTTTGATCTATTTCATTTGTTTTTCTTATTAGTTGAGCTAAAGAATCTTTTGTTCTATCAATAGTCTGGTCTAAGCTTGAAATATTTGAGTTCTTTTCTTTAATATCATTTTGTAATTTGGAGATTGTTAGATTTTTGGATTTTATATCTAGCTTTGTTTTTTCTATTTGAGTAGTTAGAACTTTAATATCTCTCGAGATACTGGCTGATTCTCCTTTTTGTCCTGCTAGAATCTTTTCCTTTTCTGCAATTTCTGCCTCTAGTTTTGCAAGCTCGGCTTCAAGGGCAGCTTTTTGGGCGTCTACACTAGAGATTGTTGTTTCGGCATAAGCAAAAGGGCTCTTGTCTAAATAAGACAAAAACCCTACTGCTATCGTAATGGATAATAGAGCTACAAAATATTTTTGAACTCCTTTCTTCATTTAAATTATTCTTCTGTTGCTGGAATTTCTTCCTCTTCTTTCTTCTTTCCTTTTTCTTCAACTTCTATCTTTGTAAGATCGATTGGTGTTGATTCTTCAGATTCTTCTTTTGGCGCTGACACTGTAACGATTATTTCTTCGCTGTCATCTAGGATAGAAACTCCTTTTGGAACAGCAATTTCGCTAATTGTTATTTTGTCATCAATATTTTGAAGTCCTGAGATATCAACTTCTATCTCATGTGGAAGATCTCCAGGAAGAGCAGAAACTTTTATTTCGTGTAGAACTTTAACTAGAACTGCACCAGATTTTACAGCTGGACTCTCTCCTATGAAAACAATAGGAATCTCAACTTCAACTGGTTTGTTCATGTCAACAATTCTAAAATCGATATGGATTGGAGTGTTTAAAACTGGATCGTATTGAACATCACTGATTAGAGCAGGAGAAGTTCCTTTCTCTGTTTCAATGTTTATAGTTCCAGATTCACCTACTTCTTTCCAAGTCTTTTGAAAAGCAACTTTTTCTATTGATAAAGGTGTGGATTCGACTCCTTTCCCAAATAAAACGGCTGGAATAAGGCCTTTTTTTCTGATTTCTGTAAGAGATTCTTTAACATCTCTGATTTTTGCTTGCAGTTTATTCATGGTGAAAGTATATGTAAAATAACGCTAAAAGTCAATTTTTGTGACAGATTTTAACTATTTATGAAGAGTGGACTGTTCCCTTTTTAGGGTGGACTATGTGACTTTCCAAATATTCTAGAGTTGTGCCCACTTTTTTGTTTGGATTGAAGATATTCCTTGGGTCACAAGTCATTTTTATTGTTTTGAATATTTCTAGCATCTGCTCATCAAACATGTAAGACATGTAAGGGGTTCTAATGATTCCGTCGCCGTGTTCTCCAGTAATTGAGCCGTTAAGCTCTTTTACCAAACTATAAACTTCTTTGGACAGTTTCATTATTATATTTTTCGTCTCGTCGTCTTTGAAGTCCATCAATGGAATTATGTGGAAGTTTCCATTTCCAGCATGACCGGCGATTGTATATAGAAGTTTGTCATACTTTTTTAGAACTTCATTTATTTTTGGCAAAAATAAAGGCATGCTCTCAACTGGAACAACGAAATCATCAATGAAAGGCGCTGTTCTCCTGTCCCCTGAGTGTTTTCTTAGTAAGGCAAAGCTATCTCGACGCATTGTCCAATACTTGTTCGCTTCTCTTTTGCTTCTTGTTATTCTGAAGTTTAAGTTAAATGGTTTTATTTTTTGTTTTAAATCGAGACAGAGTTTGTTTACTTCAGTTTCATTTTTTCCATCATATTCTGCGAGTAATATTAATTTTGGAACACCACCACGTAGTGCCATAAAAAATTCTGGAATAAAAGAAAGACCAAACATGATGGTTCCGAAGAATCCTTTTTGCTTTAGGAAGTCGCCGAAAAACTTTATTGCCAAATTAAAAGTTGTGTCATCGTAAGATTCCAGTGTAAGAGGGTTTGTTTCGTTTATTGTTTTTACTATGTCTCCAAGATTTGTTAGATCTTTTAGGAAAATCACACAAAGTTTTGAATAAGGATTTGGCCTAATCAGTTCAAATTCTATTTCAGTAACTATTCCGAGTGTTCCCTGAGCCCCAATGATTAAGTTTGAAAAATTAAATTCAAAAAAGTCATTTTCTTCTTTGACGAGGTCCCAAATTTTGTAACCAGAAGAGTTTTTTGTGACAACAGGAGTATTCTTTTCAATTATTCCCTTATTCTCTCTCCATAATTCAAAAAGTTTTTTATATAACTCTCCCAAAAAACCAGGTTTTGCTATTTCATTGTAATAATCGTTTCTACCTATCTTTCCTATTTGATAAATTTCACCATCTGACAAAATAACTCTTAGGCTTCGGACGTAGTTTTCTGTTTTTCCAAATCTCAAACCAAGTTCTCCTCCAGAATTGTTACCAATCATTCCGCCAAGCGCATTTATTGATTTAGAGGCAGTGTAAGAAGGCAGAAGAAGGTTTTTATCGGAAGCCTCTTTTTCAAAGTCACGATAAAAACATCCTGGCATTGCTCTCCCAATACCACTTATTTCAACTTCTTTCTCTCTCTTCCCTATTTTTATTTTCTTTTTGTAAGGAGTAACTTCTTTTATTTCTAAAATTTTATTCATGTATCTAGTGGTGTCTAGAATGATTGATTCTCCAAGGGGTCCACCAGACATGCAAGTACCCGCTGCTCTTACTGTTATTGATAGGTCTGGATTGTTTTGTTTATTTTCTGAGACAAACCGAACAACATTTCTTATGTCTTGTTCATCTTTTGGATAAATAATAACTTTCGGCATCACTTCAAAGATGCTGGCATCATGGCTATAACGAAAAAGAGACTCTTCTTTAGTGTCTATGTCCCCTTTTATTATTTTTTTTAGTTCTTCAAACATTTATTTGAAAGAAAATAATTTTAATCTTTCAGTTACTATTTTCTGCATTGCCATTTCCCCTTGTTTTAGAATTTTGTAAGGAGTTGTTTCTTCTGGGTTCTCCGCTAGGAAAAGTTTTATTCCTTTTGTGTAAGCAACTCTTAGCTCTGTGTTTATGTGGATTACTCGGATTCCTGCCTTTATGGCATTTTTGAAATCCTCGTCGCTTATTCCTGAACCTCCGTGAAGAACAAGAGGAAAATTAGAAGTTGATTCCTTAAGTTTACCAATTCTTTCAATATCAAGAGCGGGGTTTCCTCCCTTTATCATTCCGTGAATATTTCCAACAGATGGAGCGAGCAGGTCAATTCCTGTTTCTTCAATAAAGTTTTTTGCCTCTTCTGGGCTTGTCATTGTGGCACTGGATACGCCCTCTGGAATTGCATCAAGAACTTTTGAAGATTTACCAATGAATCCGATTTCTCCTTCTACCAAAGTATTTCCACCCTTTTCTTTTGCGTATTCAACAACTTTTTTGGTAAGAGCAACGTTCTCTTCGAAAGGAAGACTTGCTCCGTCGACGATAACCATGTCGTACCCATTATCAATTGCTTCTTTTACTTTTTCGAAACTGTAGTGGTGGTCGGCATTTAGGAAAATTGGAATTCCAAGTTCTTCTCGAAAATTTCTAACAGTATCAACTGCATTTTTTATTCCAACAAATTCCTCTTCCCCTTCTGACACCCCAACTAAAACCGGAACATCAAGTTCTTTGGCTGCGTTTGCAATTGCTCGAAGTCCATCTAGACTTGAAAAATTAAAGTGACCAAGCGCAACTCCTTTTTCTTCTGCCCACTTCAGGGCTTCTCTTATGTTTGTCATATATTTTCATTATACCAAAAAATAAAAAAGCACCTCTATGGGCGCAAATGATTTATACAAATTTTGGCGTTTACTAAGGAGTGGCCAAATGAACACAAGGAACTATCCAGTTGTTTTTTTACTTCCATTACTTGGCTTTTTGCCAATTCTGTTGGTTTGTAAAAAAACACAGCAGAGAGGATTGTTTTTAGGTTTTCAAAAGCAGGAATAAAATTACTAAGTTCTGGTAATTTTTGAATTGGAAGCCTTTCTTTTAAAAGGTATTTTGCTTGGTTTAGATTTATTCCAAACATGTCTTTTAATTCAAAAAATATTTTCAGAAGCACCTCTTTTTCTACCTCGTTATTTTTTCTGAGCTCAACTAGAATTTCTTGTATTTTCGTTGTTTTACTTCGCCTTACTATTTTGTAAAGCAGTAGGATAATTTTTTTCTCCTCAAATTTGTTTTGGTTTATCATAAAATAACTTTTCTAATCGTCAACGATACTACAAATTTAATCTTTTTTCAAGATGTGATATTATTTTCTTATGGAAAATGAACTAGATTTTGTAGCTGTCGGAGATGTTGTAACCGAGCCTTTTATTCGTCTAAAGGACGCCTCTACTCATTGTAAGGTTGATCAAAGCGCTTGCGAATTGTGTGTTCGTTTCGGAGACAAAATTCCTTATGAATCTGCGGAAATAATGCGAGCTGTTGGAAATTCTGCGAATGCGGCCGTTTGTGCAGCAAGACTCGGACTCCGTACTGCTCTAATTACAGATATTGGTAATGATGATATTGGAAAAGGAAATATTGAAGAATTACACAAAAATAATGTCTTAACTGATTTTGTTAGTGTCCACGAAGGACTTCCTTCAAACTATCACTATGTACTTTGGTATGAGGTGGAAAGAACAATCCTTA
>CALBMC010000026.1 GCA_937895685.1 uncultured bacterium
CACAATTATAAATTATTATGATTGTGATGAATTTGCCGGTGAAGGAGATGGTTTACGTTTGGCAGGAAATGATATTTCAATATATCCAAACCCCGCAGCAACAACAATTTCCATTAGAAACGCTGGTGACAATGCCACCTTCTACATTACCGATTTAAGAGGGAAAGCATTTGGTCAGTTTGCACTTGATATTGGTACGACAGATATTTCCGTTGAGAATCTTTCTACGGGAATGTACATCGGCGTATTTCAAAGCGAAGGCTTTCGTATTACCAAAAAATTTATTGTTGAATAAAATTTCATAATGTTATTTTAAGCCCCGTGCGAAAGCCGGGGTTTTTATTTTTCCTATATAAAACAATCTGCATGTTAGAATATCTCTATGAACAAACTTGTCGATAGGAAGGTTTCAAGAGCGGTGGCAATCTCTGCCTTCATTGGAATTTTTGCCTTTGGAATTTTCTTTGCTAGACAAACCGCTAAAATGGCTTTTTCGATTGAAGAAAAATATTACGAATATTCAGAATTCTATGAGTGATCTAGCCAATAAAAAATGTATTCCTTGTGAAGAAAAAAATATAAAACCTCTTTCTGGTGAGGCGGTTTCTGAGTTATTACGAGAAGTTCGTGGTTGGAATATTGTTCCGGGTGGCAAGAAAATAGAGAAAGAATGGATTGTTAAAGATTTTGTTTCTGCAGTTAATTTTTTAAACGAAATAACAGATATCGCAGAAGAAGAGGGGCATCACCCAGATGTGGTTATTGAAAATTATAATCATGTGAAAGTTATCTTTTGGACACACAACATTGGTGGATTAACAGAGAATGATTTCATAATGGCAGCAAAAGTTGATAAACTATTTTTATGGAGTCGTTAGGTCTAATACAACTAGTTCATACATCATTAATCTTTATCGGTTTTGCCGGATTTTTTTTAGCTTTTAGTATTTGGAGTAAAAAACAAGAAAAGAAACCCTTGGTTTGTCCGATGAAATCCAATTGTAATGTCGTTGTGCATTCTAGATTTAGTGTTTTTGCTGGAATCCCACTTGAAGCTTTGGGGATGGCTTATTATTCTTTTGTTATTTTTTCGCATGTTTTATTTTTAATCTTTGGAATTCATAGTGAAATTCTTATTTTCATTTCTCTTTTTGCTTCAGCTACTGCCTTCCTGTTTTCTCTTTACCTTACCTCTATTCAAGCTTTTGTTTTAAAGCAGTGGTGTGTTTGGTGCCTTACTTCTGCTTTTCTTTGTTTGATAATTTTTCTAACAACAGTTTTAACTATAGATTTTAATTTGAATCAATTTCTGTTTGATCACAAAAAAGTATTTGCGATCTTTCATCTTTTCTTTGCAGCGGTTGGGGTAGGGGCGGCGACAGTTACTGACATTTTCTTTTTTAAGTTTTTACGAGATTTGAAAATATCTGAATTTGAAGATGATGTGATGAAGACAATTTCTCATATAATTTGGGTTGCTCTCGGTGGCCTTATTATTACAGGCCTTGCTCTATATCTTCCAGAAACTGAATATTTGAATTCATCTGGAAAGTTTCTGGTTAAAGCGATCGCCGTTGGGGTTTTGACAATAAATGGATTTCTTCTAAATGTTGTTGTTTCTTCAAAGTTGGTAAATATTTCTTTTGGTGCAACTCACGAACATAAATCTGGAGAACTTCATGTTTTAAGAAAACTATCTTATGCCTTTGGTTCAATTTCGATTTCTTCTTGGTACTTTATTTTTGTTCTGGGGGCACTAAGAAGAGTAGCTGTTCCATTTGTTCCTCTTTTTGTTGGATACTTACTTCTTCTTTTTATAGCAATTGTTATAAGTCAGTTTGTCGAGCGTCATTACTCTAAAAAAGTAATACAAGCTGAGTAATTCTGGCGTTTTTCCAAAACTTTTGCTACAATCCGAACGCTACAAATAGTATGGTGCCTATGGTGTAACGGTTAACACTGAGGTTTGTGGAACCTTCGATTCGGGTTCGATTCCCGATAGGCACCCATTTTCTTAAATAAAAACTGGTCCGAAAGGGCCGGTTTTTATTTAAGAAAATGGAGTGTGCTGGGAGCGAAGCGAGCAGTGCACCCAAGACGACTATATTTTTGGAGTGTGCCCGCATGGGTGCACCCCAAAACTCAATTCTTTTGCTAATATATAAGAATGCTAGAAGAGATCGATAGTTTAGAAAAAATTCATAAAGAGGGAAGAATGGACAAGAGATTGAAATACACTCTTCTTTGGCTTTTTTTACTCGGAACAATGTTTTTCGGTCTTGGACTTTATGATCTGTTTGTTAGAAACTTTAGTTTGCTTGCAGTGGGGTTTATTTTTATTGGAGCTTTTTTGGCTGGATACCATATTTTTTGGCGAAGCATGCCAATCGAGTGGGATACGAAAAAGGCGATAGCCAGAACTGGAACACTTGATATTACAGCCCTTATTATATTTTTAATTTATGTTGTACTTAGAATAGTTTTGAAAGATGTTTTAAGTATTTATTATCACGACGCAATCAAAGCTTCAGGCCTTACTTCTTTTGCAATTGCAGGGGTTATCTTTGGCCGATTATTTGCCACCACTACCTTTCTTCACAAAAGAGAGAACAAAATAAAATAAAATTTATTAATTTATCTCCGTGTTATACTGATTTCAAATGCCAGAGAAAAAGACTTGGTTCCAAGAATTAAAAACTGCCTACAATGTTGGGTTTTTTCTTGCTATTCGAGATATAAAAAGAGCCAACAAATGGACAACTGCTTTGATTGTTTCTGTGATGGTTCTAACTTTTCTTAACCTAGTAGTTGTTAGTGGTATTCTTGTTGGTCTGATAGAAGGTTCCATTGAAGCAAGCAAGGCTCGCTATACAGGAGATGTTATTATCTCTGCTTTTCCAGAAAGACAGTTTATAGAAAACAGTCAGGAGATAATAAAGATCGCAGAAAACATTCCTCATTTCGACGCTCTAACTTGGAGATATACCGCTGGTGGAAAAATTGAATCAAACTACAAAGATACTCTTGAAAAGGGTGAGGTTGTTAACAGCGCCTCAGGTCTGGTCACCGGAATTGATCCAGATAGAGAAGATTCTGTTACAGGAATTTCAGAAAAAATAATAGAAGGAGAATATCTTGATCGCTCAGATACAGATAGTATTTTGGTTGGAAAAGACCTTCTTTATAAATACACGCCAATCGAGTCTCCTGGTTTTCAAACACTAAAAGATGCAGAGATAGGAACTCGAGTTCGGCTTACTGTTAATGGTGTTTCTAGAGAAATGACAATAAAGGGAATAATAAAGTCAAAAGCTGGAGAAGTTGATGCCAGAATTTATATGGTTGATTCCGAACTTCGCAAGATGATTGGAAGAACAGACCAAAACGTGGATGAAATTGCGATCTTTCTAGATAATAGCGGAGACGCCATTGAGGCAAAAAATGCTCTTGTTGATAGCGGGGTAGGACTGTCTGCAAAAGTTCAAACTTCAGAAGAAGCTCAACCAAAATTCCTAAAAGATATAAAAGCAACTTTTGCTATTCTTGGAAACATGTTTAGTTTCATTGGGTTGATTGTTGCTTCAATTACAATTTTCATTGTTATTTTCGTTAACGCTATTACAAGAAGAAGATATATTGGAATTTTGAAAGGTATTGGAATATCTCGTCGAGCAATTGAATTTTCTTATATCTTACAAGCAATTTTTTATGCATCGATGGGTATTATTATTGGTCTTGTTTTAGTTTTTGGTTTAATAAAGCCGGGTATCGCCGCTAACCCAATAGATTTTCCTTTCTCTGATGGAATTTTGGCGACCACTGCCATAGGTACCGTTGTTAGAATTATTATTTTAATGTTTGCCACCGTAATTGCTGGATTTATTCCAGCAAGAATAGTTATTAAACAAAGAACACTTGATGCAATTCTGGGAAGATAATTAGAATAAAAAATTATTATGAAAGATATTATAAAAATAGAAAATTTAAGAAGAGTGTTCAAAAGCGGAGAAGCAGAAATAATTGCTGTTAACGATCTTTCTTTTTCTGTTCCAGAAGGTCAATTTCTTGCAATAACTGGTAAAAGTGGATCTGGTAAATCAACTCTTCTTTATCAGCTTGGACTTCTCGACCACCCAACTTCTGGAAATATAACAATTGCCGACATACCAGTTGAAAAATTAAGAAGTGATGATAGAACAAAATTCAGATTAAATTTTTTGGGCTATGTTTTTCAGGATTATGCAGTTTTACCTTCTTTAACGGCTGAAGAAAATGTTATGTTACCTCTTTTGATGCAGGGAATTGAATTCTCCAAAGCAAAAGAAATGTCGGATAGCGCTTTGCAGAAAGTAGGACTTGCTCACAGAAAGGGAAATACTCCTTCTCAATTGTCTGGAGGAGAGCAACAGAGAGTCTCTATTGCTAGAGCCATTGTTCACAACCCAAAGATATTGTTTGCTGATGAGCCAACTGCAAACCTAGACACAGAAACGTCCAGATCTATTTTGACGGCTTTTCTTGAACTTAATAAACAAGGGCAAACCATAATTATGGTGACTCACGAAGAAGAATATGCTCGTTTAGCTCACAGAATAATCAACTTAGCTGACGGAAAAATAATAAAAGATACTAATTTGTAAAAATGTTATAATTCTCGGATGGAGGTTCTTCCACCGATACAAGGAGCATTTATAGAAAGACCGGGAAATGGTAGGAGGGCTACTCGGGAGCAAAATATTCCAGACCCAGAAAGGTCTGATGTTTGGGATCCGATCTACAATAAACTTAAAGAAGTTCTTTCTCATCCAATAAAAAGAGGCAACAAAGAAGTTGATCCATATTTTGGATACTTCGGTTATAGATGGCACCCGGTGATTCATAGTCCTGGTTATTTTCATGTAGGAATAGATATTCCAAATAAAATGGGAACCAAAGTTTACCCAGTTTCAAAAGGAGTTTTTGAGTACTCTGGTTTTACAAGTATAAACGGTAAGTATGTACTTCTTTCACATCCAGAGATTAAAACAGAAGATGGATTTGTTTTGTGGAGTCTTTATCTTCATTTGAAAGATGCAAAAGTTAAATTCAGTACTTATCAGAAAATGTTGAGAGAAATAAGCAAACATACTTATCCAACAATTGAAATTGAAAAAAATAAAATAATTGGAGAAGTTGGGAACTCTGGTGACTTGAGGGGAATGATTTCTCATTTACATTTACAGCTCGAATTCCGTTCTCCAGAAGGAACAATTGTTGTTATAAACTCTGCTTTAGCTTTGGGTATAGAACACGGTGAAAACCTTTCAAGGGTAATTGCCAATGAAGATCATTTTATAGAATTTTGTCGTGAACACAGGGCAATGCTTTTGCCTTGGAGAGAGTATTGGGGAGAGAGATATCTTCCAGAGAAGCCTAACTAATTTATAGAGCGAATATTTCTTTCAGAAGTTTTGACCAGATAGGAGTTACGTAATTAACAATCAAAAAGCACGGAAAGTATATAATAGTTAGAGGGATGAATATAAATATCAGTTTAAGTAATTTTTCTGCCATAGCTAAATCCTAAGTTTTATAACCAAACTTGTCAATGAATAAAAAAATCGTAAAAATTTCAGATAAAATGCAAAAAGGTTACAAGTATGAACTTGTTGAATTGCCTGGGAAAAACTTTAGTCCAGAATTTAGACCAGATCTAACTCCAAAAGAGATGCTCTCTCTTGGAGTGTTTGGTGGTATTTATATGAGAGATTGCACAAAAGAATTTCCAAAGGATTGGTTTACTCGTGCGAAGTTTGCCCCGAAAGGAATTAAAAAACCATTGAAGGAAATAAATTTTTTTAAAGTTAATGCCTCTCAGCCTTTGTCTGTTTGGAGAAAAAATGGATGGATAAATGAAGAACATGATCCAAGAGGGTGGTTTCAATGGTATTGCCGGTATTACATGGGACGCAGATTGCCAAAAGAAGATGCTCGTCAAATAAAAAGATGGAATGCAATTCGTCGTCATATAGGACAAATAAAGACTAATTGCAGAGTGGGAGATACAAGTTGTCGACCACGCCAAAGACAAGCTCTTTTACATTGGGCTTATGATTCTAGGAGAATGTAGATTATTTTAAACTTTCAAGATCTGCAAGAACTTCCTCTGCGTGATTTTCTGGTTTTACTTTATCGTAAACTTTTTCAATAATTCCTTCTGGACTTATTAAATAAGAAATTCTTTTTGTTGAAATTCCTCCATCTGCTTCATATCTTTTTATAACTTTCTGTTCTGGATCAGAGAGTAGGGTGAAAGGAAGTTTGTATTTTGAGATAAATTTTTTGTGGGATTCACCAGAGTCTTTGGATACACCCAAAACAACAACATCACCTTCTTCGTACTCCATTGCGCGGTCTCTTAATGCGCAAGCCTCTTTGGTGCATCCTGGTGTGTCGTCTTTTGGATAAAAATAAAGCAGAACCCACTTTCCTTCATACTTGGAAAGACTGTGTGGGTCTCCGTTTTCGTCTAACAGTGTAAAGTCTGGGGCGATTTCTCCTTGTTTTAACATGGTCAGATTTTAACATTTTTGCTTCTCTGGGTTAAGATAGAGATATGGCAAAAAACAAATTACAATTAATTGGTTCTTTTGTGATTGTTCTTGTAGTTATTGGAACTGTAATATTTTTCGGTTCAAATAATTCAAGAAATAGCAAAGACGAAAAAAATATTATGGAAGCAAAAGTAGGAGATACAGTTTTAGTTCATTACACAGGAAAACTAGAAGATGGAACAGTTTTTGATTCAAGTGTAGAAAGAGGAGTTCCTTTTTCCTTTACTCTTGGAGAAAATAGAGTAATTGCTGGATGGGAACAGGGTATTTTGGGAATGAAGGTTGGAGAAAAGAAAACTTTAAATATTCCACCAGAATTGGGTTATGGAGCAATGGGCGTTCCGGGAGTAATACCAGCTAACGCAACTTTAATATTCGATGTTGAGTTGGTAGATATTGTTGATTAGTAAAACAGGCAAGTCAGATATATAATTGGTTTATTAATAGTAAAACTTTAAAATTATGGAGCTACCAATAGAAGATAAAAAGAAATTTACAGGTGTCCTCTTGCTATTAGGTCTCGTTCTTACACTCTTCGTTTTCATGAAGTTCGTGTCAGAAGTTAAGGGGCTAAAGGGAATTGGAGG
>CALBMC010000027.1 GCA_937895685.1 uncultured bacterium
CAGATAAAATCCAAAATAAACATGATCTTACAACAACCAAAGGAGTTAACTTTGAATAATCAACCATCCAATAACCATTTTCTTCAGCAGGAAGAGTAACTGCACCTGGATATACCTCGAACAACTCTTGAGCAATAAAACCGTGAGTTACTTTTGAATCTTTATCTGCCTTCCAAGTAAAGTCTCTGACTTTGATATTCATTAAATCATTTATCCCTATTTCAGTATCAGTAATATTTTCCTTTAGTCTTTCATCAGAGGTTGTATTGAAAGCAGTTACAGATGAACCGAAAGTTATAGAACCCACAGTTGTTCCATCTCCATCTCTAAGAGAAAGTAAAGTTGAAGTTGAAGCAGCAGTATGATCATCTACTCCGGCAGAGATAATAACCCCAGCCCGGTTTGTACTATTTCCGTCATTAAAGAAGGAAGCTGCGGCAGAAGAGGCAGCATCAGTTTCAACATCAAGTTTAAAGTCTGGAGTAGCATCCCCAATACCAAGCATGTTTCCAGAAGTGTCATATACAAAAGTAGTAGGAACACTCCATGTTCCAGAAGTTATTACTGGTATTCCGGTAGAAGAAGCAGTGTTTATTGCTGTTCCCCCTCTGTTTGCCGCAAGCTGAGCAGTTGAAGAAAGAACTCCGCTTGAGTTTATAACAACACCGCTTGATAGACCTGAAAAAGTAATTGTTCCAGATGAAGTAATTCCTGTTGCAGCAGCAATGGCGCCAGATGAATTAACTTGAAAAAGATCTCCAGAGCCAACTGTAAACAATGAGGCAGGAGAAGTATCTCCTATTCCAACATTTCCATCTGCCATGATTACCATTCTAGAAGTAAGAGTTGTTGAGTTGTTTGGAGTTGTTCTAAACAAAAGTTGAGTACCATAACCAGAATCATCAAAAGTTTCTTCAGCGACAACTCTCATACTTGCGGTTGTAGAAGAGGCAAAAGCTGTTGCTCCATATCCCTGACCCGCAAATTCAGCAAGGATATCCCCTGCCACAGCGGCTGTAGGAGAAGCCTCTGTTCCATTGGCAACCCTACCAGCAAAAACCGGCTTTCTTCCATTATAAGCAGAGGAAACAACTTCCACATTTTGAGATTCTGAAACAATTTCTTGTTCAAAATCTGGAGTAGCGGTTCCAATACCAAATCTTCCGTTTATATTTACATAATCATTGGCAAAATCTCCATAAATAAGAGGAGATGTGCTACTTGAGTTTTCTATGTAAAGCTGGTTTGAACCTGTTGTATCTGTACCAGATTGATAACCAATGAAAATATTTCCACTTTCAGTTGTTAAATCATGACCAGCTTCAAATCCCAAAAGAACGTTATTTCCTCCTGAGCTCAAGTTTAAGCCCGCTTCATTACCGATACCAATATTATTTGAACCAGAAGAAAGTGAGTAGAGTGTCGCATTTCCAACGGCAACGTTATAAGAACCAGAAGCACTAGAAGGAGAACTCGCTCCATACAAAGCATCTCTACCTATTGCCGTATTATAAGTACCAGTAGTTATTCTGTTTCCAGCCTGCAAACCAAAAGCGGTATTACTGTTACCTGTAGTAGTAAAGCGTAAAGAAGAAGCCCCTACTGCTGTATTGAAATAACCAGAAGTTAATGTCGCTAAGGTATTTTCTCCAATACCTGTATTTGCATTGAAGTTACTAGTTGCAGACAAAGAAAAATTTCCAGAACCTTTACCAAAGAATAGGTTATCGTTTGTTCCCGCTGGCTTGTAGGTGTGAAGGAATCTAACGCCTGCTTTTGTTATGACACCAGTAGAAGAATCTGTTGTGGTAATAATTTCCATATTATTAGCCAAACTAAAGTTGTCAGAATACAAATAACCGCTATATGGGTCATACAAAAAATCTGATCCATCCTCAGCAAGCAGATTGTTCTCATCCACAAACAAAACAGCGTTAGCAGTACTGGACGCCACAGATTCTCCAATTGCTAAAGGATTAACATAACAATCTGCGTCTCCAAAAGAACAAGAAGGGTCAGTTATGTTATCACTTGGAACATAAGGTAGAGCAAAAACTCTGGCTGTCACAGAAAATAAAAGCGAAATAACCAGGATTGAAACTCCGGTATTAAAATTAGAAAAAAAATTTGATATTTTTTTTATCACCAGTAACAATTATAGCAAATAAATCAAATAAAGATTAACTATTCCACAGGTAATCTTTATAAAATATTCTCTGGTTAAATTTCAAAGATTTTACTTACTTTTCCTTTGGTTATAGAGAATTCAGAAGTCTTTTTTGGCACACCATATTTTCCATCCGGTAATTTTTCTTCGATTGTCGCATAATATAGTCCATCTCTTATCAAGCAGAAGTATCTTCCATTTTTATCAGTAACTTTGTGGGCAACCTCTACACCTGTTGAGACTTGGAAGAACTTTATTAGAGCAAAAGGAACAACTCTTCCCTCTTTATCAACAACTCCTCCATGAGGGTCCATATGAAATCCAAAAACTCTCAAGATTGATAAGACAACATAAAGACAAACAATGGCGATGTTATAAGTTGAGGTTGAAAAATAAAGAGACAAAAGTGAGACGATAAAACCGATATAAAACATAACTTCTGAGAAACGCATTATTGTTTTTTCTTTATTTTGGAAATTTTTCATTAATCCTCTATCTTTCTTTGCAAATTCATTCCAATCAAAAGAAGTTGAATCCATTGGAATATTTTTATTGATAACATTATCCTTACTAGAAATACTTATTGGTCCACCAAAATACAAATCAGCGTAAAGCTCATCTTCAAAAGTTCCGGACAAGATTTTTGAAGGAAATAGATAATTTGTTTTGTTAGCAACCAAAGAATAAACTCCTGGTTCAACCGAAAATCCATAACGACCTTCTAAGTCAGTGATAGAAGTTGCGATTTGTTTTCCAGTTGTGTCATACAAAACAACGTACGCAGGATCAATTGGTTGCTTTGTAATAGAATCGTAAACAACTCCCCAAGGTTTCTTTTTTCTAAACCATAAACCTCCAAAAAGAAGACCGGATAATTTACCTGGAATTGTATACAAGCTACCAATCAAAGCAGGATCAAGTAGAAAAACAGACGTTAGAACAGAAAATAAACCGGCAGCAAAACCAAGAGTTGTTAAAACGCCTGATAAAGCCTTTGCTTCCTCAGAAGAAACAAAATCTACTATTAAATCTTTTGCTGTTCCTGGGTTATTGCCAGTTCCATTACTAGAAGGCGGATTTGGAGGAGTTGGAACGTCATCATCAACTGAGTTTGTTGGTGGCGGAGGAACCTCTTCATTGGGAGTTTCTTCGGCAGGCGGTTCTTCTGTTGGAGGATTCTCATCGTCTATTGGTGTTTCGTCTATTGGTTGATCTATTGGATCTACTGGACCTATCGGACCTCCACCGCCTCCACTAACAGTTCCTTCATCTTCATCGGCAGGAGGAGCATCAACGACACCCCAATCTGTCTTTAGGCAAGCATTTGCTATATCACAATCAAAAACAATCCAACCGAAAGTCTGACTCCAAGCGTATCCATCAAAACTTCCATCATCTAATATTGTTACTGTTTGAGTTGAATTATTTGAAAAAGGTCCAAAGTTTATCCATCCTGAAACTGTCCCCCAAGCGGTTCCAGAAAGATTTCCATTTCCATCATTTACAACCCCTCCATTTGTAGGGCTAAGATCAATCCAACCAAGACGAGTTCCCCATATCTGACCGGTAACAGCTGTATCTGTAATGGTTACAGGATCACCATTTGTTGTTCTCCAATAAATAATACTGCCATCTGAGTCTAGTTTGGTTTTAAAATAAGTAGCATCTATTGTTCCAGTGTCTGCTTTTACAACTCCGAAAAAACAAAAGAAGGTTACAAACAGCGCTAAATAAAATTTTGATATATTTTTTCTCATGATAGTCCTGTAAATAAAGTGAATAAATATGTAACCGCAGGGGAAATTATCTGCCAACCAAAAACGATAAACAAAACAACTAAAAATATAGAATATGATTCTATTTGTCTTATTTTCATTTCATATTTGTAAGGCAAGAGAGCGGAAAGAAATCTATATCCATCAAGAGGAGGAATCGGTATTAGATTAAAAATAGCAAGAAGTATGTTTGTAAAAACAATAAGGGAAAAAACTCCAACCATATCCGGAGCCAGATCAAGTGTTCCAGAATAGATAAGTCTAATTAAAACAGAGAAAACAAGAGCGATTAATAAATTCGATACTATTCCAGCTAATGCAACTTCAATTGTTCCCTTCTTCCTATTTTTAAGATTAAATTCATTATATGGAACTGGCTTTGCCCAACCGAACATGACACCTGTTCCTGTAAGGAATAGGATTAGGGGCAAAATTACAGAACCGAATGGATCTAGGTGCTTTATTGGGTTTAAAGTCAAACGACCAAGCCTTTTTGCTGTTTCGTCTCCATTTCTAAGAGCGGCATACCCATGAGAAACCTCATGAATAACCACTGAAAATATTAAAATGGCGACTTGAATGAATGCTTGCATATACTTAATCTATATGTTAGCATGAAAACACTAAAAAATATGGCAAAAGTATGTGCAATAACTAAAAAGAGCTCACTTGTAGGTGGAGGATACTCCAACCGAACTCGTGCTACAAAGTTCAACCCAACAGGACTTAGACGCCGATACGCAAACCTACAAAAGAAAAAGATCTATGTTCCAGAAGTTGGAAAGACTTTTCATCTTACAGTCTCAGCAAAAGGACTAAAGACTATAAACAAGAACGGAGCGTTCAAAGCATTAAAAGAAGCAGGAGTAATCAAATAATAAAAACCCTCTCAAAAAGAGGGTTTTTATTTTATATACACATTAGTCCCGTCACTTTCTACTTTTACCCTTCCCTCATATGTAGCCAAAATAGCTGAACCAACTTTTTTTATTCTATCCAATGTTTCTCCGCTTGGATGACCATAACTGTTTTCTTTTCCGGCAGAAATTATAACGAAGTCTGGCTTTGCTACACTAAGCAGGGCATCACCTGTTGAAGTCTTGGATCCATGATGTCCTGCTTTTAAAATATCTATCTCGGATATTTCATCTTTGTGTTTTTCTAAAACCAAAGATTCTGTGAGAATAGTTCCGTCTCCCATAAAAAGAAATTTATTTTCTCCATAAGTTAGAAGTCCGACAGCCGAACCGTCATTCCTCTCCCAAGAAGAAACATCTCTGTCGGGAAAAAGAATTTTAAAACTTGTTTCTTCCCCAAGATACATATCAAGTCCCTCATAAGCCAAAAGATGTTGTGCCCCTTCTTCTTTTATTTTTTGCTCCAAAACTTTAAAAGTTGCCGTATCATTAGTTGTCCCAGGCTCAATTACAACTGAAACTTCAAATCGATCTAAAACATCAATTAAGCCCGCAATGTGATCCTTGTCTGGATTTGTAATGAGCATCAAGTCTATTTTCTTGTCATAAAAAGGCATAACACTACCAAGCTCAGACAAAACAATATTGGAAGGACCACCGTCTATAATCATATCGAATCCATCCGGAGAACGAATATAAGCAGAATCTCCTTGGCCCACATTTAAATAATATATTTTTAAATTCTTTGGTTGATTTAAAAAGTAAAAAATAAGAATAGAAACACCAATCCAAAATATTATAATTGCCCCCAAAAGTCGGAACTTCTTATTCATGTTAGAATTAGTATATTACAAATATTCACCCCTTTGCCATGTTTACACCAAAAACTTTCAATATACCCGCCCTTAAAGGTATCAGTGCAAAAACTATCGAAGAACACATCAAACTCTATGAAGGATATGTAAAAAATGCGAACCTTATTATAGAAAAGATGTCGACATTTGATAACGAACATGATCTGTATGTAGCAGGTGAGCTTTTCCGTCGCTTCAGTTTCGAATACAACGGGATGAGAAACCACGAGGTATATTTTTCTTCACTAGAAGGAGGGGCTACCCCGTTTAACCCAGAAAGTCCGCTAGGAAAAAGACTTGTAGAACTTTTCGGATCATATGAAAATTTCATAAAAGGATTTCTAACTCTTGCCGTAACTCGTGGTATTGGTTGGGCTGTTCTCTGGTATGACAAAAATGAAGATAAGTTCTTAACTACATGGATAGATGAACAACATCTCGGACAATTAAACGGGTGTCACATGATACTCGCACTTGATATGTGGGAGCACTCTTATGTTGCCGACTATCAACCAAGTGGAAAGAAACAGTATGTCGAAGATTTTTTCGAGAATCTAAACTGGAAAGTGATCGAAGAAAATTTTAATAAATAAAATAACCTAAAATTAAAAAACTGCCCCTATTGTGGGCAGTTTTTTAATTTAATATTTTTTAACTATTCGCGTTTATGAAACTTATCACTTCATCAAGATACCTCGCGAGTAATCCTCCAACATGGGCAAGGTCTGGCGCAACGTGAAGTTCTGCTGAAATACCTTTCGCTTGAAGCTTGTCTTGAAGTGTTTCAGCTTGAATAGTTGGAACACTTCCATCTTTGTCTCCATGAAGAATAATGAATGGAGCGTCTGTACTATCTATGTATGTCTCTGGTGAAAGTGGTTTATATTCACTTTCGCACTCACTACTTGGTACAGGAGAACAACCAACAACTGCAGATATAGCATTCTTGATTCCTCCAGACATAGTGTCAACGATAGACGCCACGTAACTTCCTGAAATATTTATTACACCAACCACCCCGCTGTCATAAGAAGTATTACCACCAACAGTTCCTTCTAATGTTGTTCCAGTTTTTGTCACACCAAGAAGTGAAGCTAGAACTCCTCCTGCTGATTCCCCGAGAGAAAAGATTTTATTTGGATCAATATTGTAAGTAGAAGCGTTTGCCTTTATAAAGCGAGTTGCGCCCTTAACGTCATATATCTGAGCTGGGAACTCTTCAACCCCAGAGAGACGATAATCTACTGCCACAACAGCGATACCGTGCTTTGCAAGCATCATCGCATCGTCCGCTACGCCATTTTTACTTCCACCACGGAAACCTCCTCCGTGAATGTACATAATAGCTGGAGTTGCACCAGATACTCCGTTTGGAGTGTAGATATCAATTTTTAGAGATGTTCCGTCCACTGTTCCATAAACAACGTCACTCTTTGTTGTCACTGTATAATCTTCAGTGAAAGATATTGGCCCGCTAACCATTTCAGAATCATTTGATGAAACTCCATCATTTGATTCATCAGCGTCTCCAGAATTATAGTCTTTATTTTGATTTGCTTTTTGTTCTGACTTTTCTTTCAATCTTTGTTCCTTGTAGTTTTTTATTATTTCATTTTTTGAAGGAATAAAGAAAGCGGCTGCTGTTCCGGCAATAATTAGTAATAATACAACTAAGATTATAACTTTTGTCTTGTTTTTATTTGTTGGGGTTATTTGTTCCATACTAGAACTATACTACTTTGATCTATATTTTGCATCTAAACATTAACCTAAAAAACCAATAGGGTGCTAAAATATAAGAGCGGGCACAAATCTGTGTCACATATTATTAATAAAAATCGTTATTATTAAGAAGGAAGAGAAAATATTATGGATTATTTTACAAAAATGGATTTTTTCTTCATTATCGCAAGCGTCGGATTTGTCTTAATGAC
>CALBMC010000028.1 GCA_937895685.1 uncultured bacterium
GATGTAAGTGATAAAGTTAAAAAAGTTTTTGTTGTTTTAGGTGAGCCAAAATCTTCAATGTTCCTTGCTCAAAGGATTAGAGATTATCTCGGAATAAATGCTGTGGTTCCAAAAGATGACGAAGTTGTTAGCATAAAATGGTAATATGATACGTAATGGATAATAATAAAGAAAAGAAAACAGAATATCTCTGCTATAACGGACCGATTGGGGACGGAAGCAAACATAGTCATTTGAAGCTTAAATTAGGAGTTTCTGGGGCTGCTGAGACTGGACACTGCGGTGTTGATGCTCTTGATAAGGCCAAAGAACTTGGAAGAGAGATTGTTCGCCAAGGAGGGGTTTTGGTAACTGGGGCAACAACTGGATTTCCGTTCTGGTCTGCTATGGGGGCAAAGGAAGAAAGAGGGGTGTCTATTGGTATTTCTCCTGCTTCTGGTGAGAAAGAACACATAGAAACCTACAGACTGCCACTTGATTACATGGATCTAATAATCTACACAGGATTTGGTTTCCCTGGAAGAGACCTTCTATTTGTCCAAAGCTGTGACGCGATATTTATTGGTTGTGGAAGAATCGGAACTGTTCATGAGTTTACTATTGCCTTCGAAAGAGGTATTCCAATCGGTGTCCTAGAAGGAGAATGGGAGATGGACGAGGAAATAAAGCATATTTTTGAAAAAGGACACAGAGAAAATAATAAAATTGTTTTTGATTCTGACCCAGCTAGACTTGTTTCTAAAATAATAAAGTTAGTAGAGGATATGAAATATAAAGATGGGGAAGCAGGGGATTCTCTTGCCCGATTCTCAACGGCTCCTCCAGTAGAAAGGCACTAAAATAAAAACCCTGATTTGATCAGGGTTTTTATTTTGTAGTTTATTTTACAGTTGCAAGTACTTTCTTGAATACTTCTGGATGGTTTTCTGCCAAGTCTGCAAGAATTTTTCTGTCTAGTACTACTTCTTTTTTCTTTAGAGCATCGATTAGTTTGCTGTATGAGATTCCTTCTTCTCGAGCTAGGGCATTTATCTTTATTGTCCAAACTTTTCGATTTTCGTTTTTCTTGTCTTTTCTGTGAGCGAAAGCGTGTGTTCCTGCATGTTTTATGGCGTCTTTTGCAGCTGCCTCTTTCTTGCTTCTACCAAAACGGTATCCTTTAGCAAGCGCTAGGACATTCTTTCTCTTCTTGTTTTTGATTGTTCCTCTTTTTACTCGTGACATATATTAAAAATTATCTTCCAGGAATTACTCTGCTTCGTTCCTTGTTTGGCAAAGTGAACTCAACTCCTCTTTTTCCGGCTAATTGCTTTCTTCTGTCTTGTTTTGCATTGAAATGGCTAAAACCAGGCTTTCTTCCGATAAGCTTCCCGTTTTTAGTTATTTTAATCCTTTTGGTAAAAGACTTGTTTGTCTTCATCGTCATAGTCCTTGTATATTAGCCTATTCTTCTGATTTTGGCAAATTTGTATCCCCGGCCTTAGCCTTCTCGATGGTCATCCCATAACCCTTGGTACTTTTCTTGAAATTCTCGGATATTTTGTAAGGGACGGTAATAAACTTAAGAACTCTCTCAAGTCTTTCTTTAAAAAACTTTTCTTCGAAGTATTTTGATCTACCAGATAGGTAAAGTTCTATTTTTATTCGGTGTCCTTCAGATAACCACTTAGAAGCGAGAGTCGCTTTCATTTCCAAATCATGATCACCAGTTCCAATTTTTATTTGGATTGCTTTTGTTTCAGTTGGCTTCGCTGTTTTTATTGCTTTTGCTTTCTTTTTTTGTTCGTATTGATATTTTCCAAAGTCAGCAATTTTGGCAACTGGGGGAGTAGCACCTGCTCCTACTTCGATTAGATCTAGTCCGAGAGCTTCAGCTTTTTCTAGAGCTTCTTTAAAGGAAATAACCCCAAAGTTTTCACCTTCAGGTCCTATGACGCGGAGTTCCGTTGCTCGTATTTCTTTGTTTACTCGTTCTTTCAAGAATTTAGTTGATTTGTTAGGTGCTTATTGTATCTAAAAAATGGCTTCAAGTCAAACCGGGTTTTTTAATATTCTGATTGAAAAACACGATAATTCACCTGCTGGTGAATTTCTCACCTCCTCCAATTAGATCGGAGTCCGGTAGGTTTTTCAATCAGAATATTAGAGGTTTAAAGAAAAGAGGGCTGGTAGGTTTTATAAAAAGGAAACTAGAGTATTTATAAGAAGAAAATAAAAAAACCTGCACTTCCTCCTTTCGGAATCAGTGCAGGTCGTCATGATCAGTTTCCTGATCAGTAATTTTAAGAGGCAAGTTTGCCTTTTAATCTAGAAGATAGGTCGAATATTTCGCCTAGTTTTGTTTGAACGGGAGTCTTCTTTCTTTTACTGGCGGTTGAATCACCGATGATTGCAGTATAGGCGATCCCGTATTTTGTTGGGTTGTCCAACTTAATTATTGTTGCCGGAACTATCGTTCCTTCTTTGATTGAAAAAATGTCCGGCATCCTTTTCCAATCAAGCATTACCTTTACTTCCTTTTCCTTTATTTTTATCAGACCTGTTCCAAAGCCTGTATGAGGTTTGAAACGTTGGATAAATACTTCACCCCCACCTATATTAGTAGGGCATTGAGTGCCATATGGCGTGAAGGTCGTTTTTCTTTTTTCAGCCGGAATGTGGCTGAAATTTCGGAAAATAAATTCCGCCAAACCTCTTACAAGTGGCTCAAAACTGAGTCCATGAATTTGGATTTTTTCGCGTTTTCCAGAAAACGACCCCTGCCAGGCAGGGTAAACCACCAGCTCGGTTCTATTGTCGAAGTGCGTTAGCGCCACTTCGAACCCGTTGATTAATCCTCCGTCGAATTCGGCCACTGTGATGTGATTTGCGTTCGGCGCAGGAGATCGG
>CALBMC010000029.1 GCA_937895685.1 uncultured bacterium
GACTGGAGTTCAGACGTGTGCTCTTCCGATCTCGGTTTTTTAGTCTAAGATAGATGGATACGCAGAAGAGGATCCGTCTTGATTATCTAAAATAGAGTATCCTTTTTCTGCTGATAAATTTCTCAGTCTATCACTCTTTGCAAAATCTTTTTCTTTTCTAGCCTCAAGTCTTTCCTTTAGTAACTCATTTATTTCTTCTGGGGCACTACCGATTTTAGACAAACCTAATCCTAGGTATTCGTCTGCATATAAGATCATTCCTATTTTTTCTGCTTCTTCTTTGTTTTCATTATTTATATTTTCCCAGAGGTAGGCAATAACTTTAGGTGTAGCTAAATCTTCAGAAATTATTTCGTCTATTTTTTCTTTGTCTTCTTTTGATATTCGCGCAATAGTTGTGTCCGCAATGAAAATCATTCTTCTTAGTTTGTTTAAGGCAACTCTTGATGCCTCCAAACTTTCCCAAGTGAAGTTAAGAGGAGTTCGGTAGTGTGCCTGAAGTGCGAGATATCTAAAGATTATTGGATCAAAACCTTTTTCTTCAATATCTTTCAGTTTGTAGAAATTTTGAGCAGACTTAGACATCTTCTTGCCGTCTACAGTTAAGTGTTCGTTGTGCATCCAATAATGAACGAATGGATGAATTCCGCTGTAACACTCTGATTGAGCTATTTCGTTTTCATGATGGGGGAACATGTTGTCTTTTCCTCCGGTATGAATGTCGATAGATTGTCCAAGTAAAGCCATACTCATTGCGGAACACTCTATGTGCCAACCAGGTCTACCTTTTCCAAAAGGAGAATTCCAATAAACCTCCCCATCTTCTTCTGTGTAAGATTTCCAAAGGGCAAAGTCTTGTGCTTCTTCTTTTTCATATTCATCTTTTGCTACTCTTCCAGAAGCACCATCTTCGAGTGAGTTTTTTTCAATTTTTGTTAGTTTTCCATATTCAGGAAAAGAAGAGATCTTGAAATAGATACTTCCGTCAGCGCTCTGATACGCGTGGCCGTTTTCTAGAAGCCCAGCGATTATCTTGATCATTTCTTCTATGTAGTCTGTCGCTTTAGGATATTTACCAGCAGGTATTATTTCTAGTTTATTTATATCTTCGAAAAAAGCCTGTGTGTAGTATTCTGTAAATTCTTTGAGAGATTTTCCTTCGGCGATAGAGTTTCTAATTGTTTTGTCATCTACATCCGTTAGATTCATTACGTGGTTTACGTCATAACCTGCACCAAGCAACACTCTTTTTAAGGTGTCAGTGAAAATGTAAGCTCGATAGTTTCCAATGTGGGGGAAGTCATATACAGTTGGTCCACAAGTATATAGATTTACTTTTTTTCCTTCTTTATCGATTGGAGAAAAATCTTCTGTTTCTCTTTTTATTGTGTTGTAAAATCTTAAAACCATTTTTTCTTTCGGAAATAAATATACATAAACATCGCGATCACCATCATTCCAGATAGAACAATCATAAAGTCGATTTTGTTCTCTATAACATCGAAGGCAATATTCATTCCAAAAATTCCTGTAATTAGAGTAAGTGGCAACATTATGAAAGTCATAACAGTTAGTTTCTTGATGGTGTCGTTGGTGTGCGCGGTTAGGAGGGAATCATTTGTGATTCTTAGGTCGTCAAGAATTTCTTTGTTTCCGTTTAGAAGGTTCTCTGTTTTGTTGTATTCGCTCAAAATAGAATGAATATAGAACAAAAAGCCCGGACCAAAAAATCCTTGGCAAGCGATTTCAAATGAGCGCAGTATTTCTCGGTGGAAACGAAGTGATTGCTTGAAATCAAGAAGGACTCTGTTTGATTCAGATATCAGCTCTACAGTTTTTTCTTCTCGAGCAGAGAATATCTTGTGTTCTATTTCTCTGATTTTGTCGTTTTCGCGATCTAGTTCACCGAGGGTGTCTCGATAAAGCTCATTTATTAGGTGATAAAAAAGAAATCCTGCATGGTCACTTTCATTTCTTTTTTCAAGACGAGAGTCCTTTTCGAACATGTCAGCGAAGCTTTTTATTGCTTCTAGCTTTCCATAATGAGTTGTTATAAGAAATTCTTTTCCAATAACAAAATCAACTTCTTCCTCTCTAATTTTCCCGTCTTTGTGACGGACAGGGAAGTGAAGTATTAGATAAATAACATTGTCATAACGATCAACTTTGGATCGTAGAGTTTTGGATAGCATTTCGTCTCCCACGAGAGGTGGAAGGTCAAATGTATCAACCACTGAAGCAACTTCATCTTTGCTTGGGTTCTCAAGGTCCACCCAAGTTAACTTTTTGAAAGTATATTTTGTAATCACCTTTAAATTATAAAGAATATTCTATATTTCAGCAAATAAAATTTTACTTAAAATTGTTTTTTAGCCCCGCGAGTAAAAACACGATAATCCCGCTGGTGCGAGATTTCTCCCTGCCCGACAGTGCCAGTCCTTGGCAGGCGGGATCTCCTCCGGCCGAGGGCCGGAGTCCGATAGGTTTTTTCTTGCGGGGCAGGAGTTTTTGGAGACAGAATAAATATTGACAAATTTAATAAAAGTTATATTATTGCATCGGATTTAAAAATCAAATTATGATCAAAAAAATCAAAGTTTTGAGCATGGCTTTTCTGGTTGCCATGGTTTTCGCTTCTTGCTCCAAGAGCAGAGTGGAAGAAAAATCAGAAATCGTTGAAGGTGGCATAATTTCAATTGGTGTTGAAGAATTGATTACAACTGAATCCGGTCTTTCTGGAAGTGCTTATGTCATCAATCTGGATACCCAGGAAGATGGCAAACGGGTTGCGACTGAAAAAATTTTTGTTGACGCTGGTTCATTCCTTCAGTGT
>CALBMC010000030.1 GCA_937895685.1 uncultured bacterium
GTTCCGGTATCTTGTATTTGATCTTGGGTATCCAAAATGTCAAAAACACGATTCGCCGCAATCATTCCCAATTGCATTTCGTTGAATTTATCCGCAATTTGACGCAATGGATTAAACAACATTCCTATAAACATTACCGTCGGCCACGGAAAGAAATTTTTAGAAGAACAAAAAAATAAAAAAGTTTCTAGAAAAAAATAATTTACAAATAATTAATTTTTTATGAAAAACAACAAAGGAAAAAAAGTGGCACTATTAACAGGGCTTGCAATTGCAGGAGCAGGTGCGGCTTATCTATATGCAACAAAAGATGGAAAGAAGAAACAAAAGGAGATTAGAGCATGGGCAACCAAAGCCAAATCTGAAGTGTTAAATAAGGCCAAGAAAATAAAGGGGATAAAGGAAACTGCTTACAATGAAATTATTGAGAACGTCCTAAGTTCCTATTCTTCTTTGAAAGATGTAAACAAGAAAGAACTGAGCTCACTAGCTAAAGAACTTAAGTCAGGATGGAAACATCTAAAAAGTGAAACCAAATCAGTAGTCAAGAAACCAAATACAAAAAAGCCACAAGCAAAGTCAAAACCAAAAGTAAAAACAGCTGTTAAGAAAGTAGTTTCTAAAGCAAAGAAAGCTGTAAAATAATAACTTTTATAGAAATAAGATACTCCAAGAAACTTTGGGGTATTTTATTTTTTATTTCTAAAAATTCTATAAATTATTAGAAGGTTTAAAAATATCAAGATAATATTAATTGCCAAATTTGTCCTTACACTAGCGAAAGATATTCCACCCAATAGATCAACAACAAGCAACAAATATGAAAGAAGTATATTAGCAAAGAAAGCCGGAACAAAGCCGATTAGAGGAAAGATTGAAAACAAAATAATCACCCCACCTAAAAACATAACAATCGGTAAAATCGGAACAATTAATATATTGGCCGGCAACGATATGACTGAGAAACTTCCAGTTTTCAAAAGAAGAAGAGGGGTCACTGCAATTTGAGCTGATACCGTTGCGACAATGGTGTCTCGCAGAAACTTTTTCTTAATTACCTTAAAGTATTTTTCAATTTTATCTGGAATAAGAATAAGTCCCAATGTTGCAAGAGCAGATAGTTGAAATGATAAATCAAAAATTAAAATCGTAGGGTTAATTAAAACCATTATGAAAACAGCGACGGTTAAGGCCCGTAAAGCGTCATAGGTTCTACCAACTCTTTTAGCAATAAGAACAGTTAGAGCCATGATGGTTGCCCTAACAACTGAAGCTCCACCTCCAACCATAACAGCAAATAAAGTAGAGGCAATAATCGCCGGAATAAAAGAATATCTTATACCAAAAGTTATTTCCCCAAATCTAAGAACTGAATCCAAAATAATTGAAATATTGTAACCAGACAAAGCCATGATATGGATTGTTCCGGTTCGAATGAAAGAATCTCTGATATTAGCCGGTATTCCATCTCGATCTCCAAGTAATATGGCATTCAAAAGAGAGGCTTTTGGCTCTGGCAAGAAATTGGATATTTCCCCTTTTAGTTTTTCAGCGAATTTAAAAAGGGTTTTTCTTATAGGCCATGATTCCTCCCCTATTTTTT
>CALBMC010000031.1 GCA_937895685.1 uncultured bacterium
TCAAAGATGGAAATTAAGATGCACCTGCACTGACACCAAAGAGTGCTTTATGGTGACAAGCGCAGGAGATATTGAAAAACACGAATGTTAAATAAACCGCCCAAAAGGCGGTTTTTGTTTTATTTGACAAAACTAACTTTTGTGATAAAGTTAGAAAAATTTGTAAGAATGAACCTAATATCAATATTAAAAGAAAACGGGACCGGATTTTTAAGTGGACATTTCAAATCTAACCTAGAAAAATCTTGGAACGGTAGCCAGTGGAACACACCAAACGGTAAAGAGCCTAAATTCCTTGAAGTTAAATTTTCACTGGGAAAAGAATTCCTTGGGGAATTTAATTTAGAAAAACTAGTTGCCCAATTTGATTGCACAATTGGTGAAATAAAAGCTGGAGATGACGTAATAGAAATTCAGCTTAGATATAACTTTGAATACTCAGATTGTATTGGAAAGTTCAAGGCTATTCTAAAATAATAAAAATAACTTAGGTTTTTAGAGCTAATAACTAGCTCTTTTTTTATTTCTTCTTTCTAGTTTTTAAAACCTTTTTTAGATACCCCAGTAGTAGAGCGAAGCTCACTACGGGACAAGCTACCCTATGTTACTTTCCTTTTAAGACTCTTTTTAGGTAACGACCTGTATGACTCTTTGCAACATTTGCCACTTGTTCAGGCGTTCCCTTTGCCACAATTTTTCCTCCTTTGTCTCCCCCATCCGGACCAAAGTCGATAACCCAGTCAGCGCATTTAATCAAATCCATTGAGTGCTCAATCACAACCACAGTATTTCCTTTGGCAACAAGACGATTCAAAACTCCAATCAAATTCTTCACATCATCATAATGAAGTCCAACTGTTGGTTCATCAAGAAGATAAATTGTTTTTTCGAGATATGGACGATAAAGCTCAGACGCAATCTTCACTCTCTGCGCCTCTCCACCAGAAAGTGTTGTTGCACTTTGTCCAAGTTTTACATACTGAAGACCCACGTCTACTAGGGTTTGAAGTCTATCTGAAATTGCTGGAATTTCCTTGAAAAATTCGAGGCTCTCTTCAACGGTCATTTCAAGAACTTCAAAGATATTTTTTCCATTTCCTTTACCTGCTCCACGGAACTTTACAGAAAGAGTATCCTTGTCGAAACGCTTTCCTCCACAAACATCACAGGTAACATAAACAGTTGGCAAGAAGTGCATCTCAACAGCCACTTCTCCATTTCCTTCACAAGCTTCACATCTTCCACCTTTCACATTGAAAGAAAATCTATTCGCTTTCCAGCCACGAAGTTTCGCTTCTTCTGTAAGGGCAAACAAATCTCGGATGTGCGTAAACGTTCCCGTGTATGTCGCAATGTTACTTCTTGGAGTGCGCCCGATTGGAGACTGGTCAATCATTATCGCCCTCTGAATATACTCACTACCGAGAAACTGCGCCGCGTGATGAGTCTTTGCGCTACGATATTTTCTTTCATACTTTGTCTGGAGATTTCTGTGCAGAATGTCATAAAGGAATGTGCTCTTTCCACTTCCTGAAACTCCGGTGATTGCTACCATTCTTCCAAGAGGAATTTCGATATTTTGATTTTTTATATTATGAAGATTTGCTCCAACAATTTTGATTGTTCCTTTTTCCGCTTCTCTTCTTTTTTCTGGAATTTCTATTTCTTCTTCACCACGGAGATACATAAGAGTTCGAGACTTCCCACCTTCACTTGGAGAAAGTTTCTTTGCCGACAATAAATCTTCAAGCCATCCTTCAGCCACAACATTTCCTCCATGGATTCCAGCCCCCGGACCAATATCAACAATATAATCAGAAGCATAAATTGTATCTTCGTCGTGCTCTACGACAATGATAGTGTTTCCAAGGTCGCGAAGGTTTTCTAGTGTCTTAATTAATCTTTCATTGTCGCGTTGATGAAGTCCAATAGTTGGCTCATCGAGAACATACATCGCTCCAACGAGACGACTTCCAAGCTGGCTAGCTAGGCGGATTCTCTGTGCTTCTCCCCCAGAGAGAGTATTAGCTGTTCGAGATAGCGCCAAATATTCCAGTCCCACATCAAGCATAAAAGTAAGTCGGTCTGATATTTCACGAATGACTGCTTTTGAAATTTCTTTTTCTTTTGCAGAAAGTTTCAGTCCTCCGAAAAATTCAAACGCGTCTTCAATTGTGAGATTTCCAAGATCAACAATGTTCATTTTATTCTTGGCATCCATCAAAAATACATTCAGTCCTTCCGGTCGAAGCCTTTTTCCTCCACAGGTCTCACATTCTTCTTCTCCCATAAAATATTTTGTTCCGAGACCATTACAAGTCGGGCAGGCTCCATATGGAGAATTGAAAGAAAATAATCGAGGTTCAATTTCAGGAAAAGAAAATCCATCGTTTGGACAAGAAAACTTGGCAGACATCAAGAACTCTTCTTCGCCGAGCTTAATCACAACCACGCCCTCACTCTCGAGAAGTGCTCGCTCAACTGATTCAGAAAGTCTCATCTCGGCGTCTTTCGGAGAGTCTTTAAACTCGTGAACAGCAATCTCGTCAACCAAGACTTCAATTGTGTGTTTTACATTTTTTGACAACTCAACTCTCTCGCGAAGTGAATAATATTTTCCATTTATTCTTACACGAGAGAAACCTTTTCCAAGCAAATCATAAAGAAGTTGATAATATTCCCCTTTTCTTCCTCGAACAAGTGGAGATAAAATTTCCAACTTGCTGTCGTTCCAAGCAACACCCATTACTTCTTTAGTTGGTTTGCTAGTTAGAGATTTTACTTTTCCAAGAACGAAA
>CALBMC010000032.1 GCA_937895685.1 uncultured bacterium
CATGAGCCGCCACTCCTTCTAGTTCATTCTTGTCCAAAATTTCCAAAATTCCAGTTGTAAAAGCAACCGCTGAATGTTTTGCGTTGCGTCCTGTTGCGAAGGCATTCGGAGCCGGGTCATTAATGATATAAACTTTTGGCTTAGGCAAACCGGCAGTAATAGAAAGGTTCTCAATAATATTGTGAAGTTCTCTGTATTTATTTTCATCAGCAGGAATTGCTCGAGAAACTCTAAGTGCGATCTTTGCACTGTTCCAATAAGCATAGATATTCATCAAAAGAGAAAACGCAAAGAACCCATACAAAATGTTTGGGTTCCCATAAATCTGCGCAAAAACGAAACCTATCGCAACGATAAGAACCAAAAAAGTTGTCATCAAAAGCCAAGTTTTTCTTACATTCTTATCTTGTTGTGTATAGAGCGTCGCCATATTCTAAAGAACTAAATCTGACAAATTATTTTAGAGTAACACTTGCTAGATCAACACCAACCAATCCTCCACTTGTTTCTGTTGAGAAAAGAAGTCCAACGTTTTCATTCTTTATGTAGTAATAAGTAAGTGCATCTCCTGTCATTTTCTCAAATATTTGATACTCATTATCTCCAAAAGTTATTCTTCCAACTCTTGATAGATTAACTCCTCCTTCTACCTCTGGCACGTCTGTAGGGTTATCATAGTATCTAACCATCTCTTCATAGTTTGAAGGACCAACAATTTCATAAACATTTGAATCATCATTGTCTAAAGAAATTGCGTATCCACTTCTTAGATTCATTGTTGACTCAGGAATTTTTGTTGTAGTGTAAAAAGGCGTTTCTTCTTCCCAAACAGCCTTTTCAGCTTCTACTGGTCCTTCTTCTTTTACTGGTTCAGCTGGAGCCTTTGGTTTCTTTTTGAAAATAGAACTAATAACTGACTCAGTTGAAGTAGGAGAACCTTCTGGGTTTATTACCTCTTCTTTATTTTTCTTGCTTTTTACGATTAAAACGATTCCTACGATTACCACAATAACGGCTACTAATATAGCGATGCTTGATTTTAATTTCTTGTTTTCCATAGAGACTATTATAAACCAAAATTTGGATAACAAAAAACTCCAAAACTAAGTGGAGTTTTTGTCAATTTTATAGATTTTATCCTTATTTGAAGTTTATTTTAGGATCCTCTTCACCATTTAATATCCTATCTACCGCTTCAATCTCTTCAGGAATCCCTGGGATCATTTCAATTTGAAAAGCCTCTGTAAAAGTAATCCAACGAAACTCTGTATCACCACCCTCTTCTTCATCAACCAACTTTACCTCTCCTCCAACAAATGGAGCATAGTAAGAAAGAGTTGCAACAGGAACCCCATCTGGACGAACAAATATCAAATCAAGAAGATACTTAGGTTTTCCAATTTCTATATTTACTTCTGTCCTTACTTCCCGGCGTAAAACATCTTCTAAAACAAAATACCAACCCTCACTGGTAGTTTTTTCCTTGTTTTCATAATCTTCGGCTTCAAGTCCTCCCCCTGGAACAGTCCAAAGATTTGGATAGACCTTCTTGGTAAGAGAACGCTTGGTAACTAAATATTCAAATCCACCACCTTGTTTGGGCCGATAAATAATTGCCGTTAAAACTATTCGATGAAGATCTTTTTGTGGAACTATGTTGGCCATATAATCTAGGCAGCCTTTTGATAATCAGAAGCGCCAGTGTGCTCTATTTGTGAAGCTGTATCAATGAAAATCATCTCACACATAGATTCATAGTTTGAAGACCCAATAGATTCTGCAAAATCCATAATATTTTCGATCGCCACTTGAGCCTTGTTAATCATAACCAAAGCTCCTTCCCTTTCACTCTCTGGAAGATCTTTAACTTTTTCTGCAAGGTTAGAAATCTCTCTCAAGAAATTTCTTTTTTCGTTTAATATTTGTTCCATTTAAATTTATATTATTTATTAGAATTTCACTTCAACCGGCTTACTTTCTACTCCATCATCTGGAATATCGAAGAACTCCATTTTTGAAAATGAAAACATATTTGCAAAAACATTTCCTGGGAACATTTCTATTTTTGTATTTAGATCACGAACGTTTGTATTGTAAAAACGACGAGCTGATTGAATTTTGTTTTCTGTGTCAGACAACTCTCTTTGAAGTTCTAGGAAGTTTGCATTTGCTTTTAACTCTGGATAAGCTTCTGCAATTCCAAATAGTCCTGTGATTGCTTGTCCGAGCACGGCTTCGCTTTGTGAGTGCTCCCCTGCTGTTTTTGCCCCCATTGCTTGTGCACGAGCTTGGGTTACTTTTTCGAAGGCACTTGATTCGTGAGTTGCATAACCTTTTACAGTTGAAACAAGGTTTGGAATCAAATCATAACGACGCTTTAGTTGAACTTCGATATCAGCCCAAGCTTCTTTTGTTCTATTAACGAGACGAACGAAACCGTTGTACATTCCAATAACCGCAAGGATTATTACAACACCAACAATTAAAAGTATTATTCCAAGTGACATAAGTAGTTTATAGTTTTTATCTTTTAGAAAAATCCGACAAGTGAATTATACCAATAGTTGAGCCAAATTCACCATTGTTTGACAAAACCCCCTATTTTGGTATAAATAAGAAAAAATTTGAATATGGCACTAACAAAAAATCAGATTAGCTGGGCGGGAATTTACATAGAATGTGAAGATGACCGGAAAAAAATTATTGATGGAAAAGACGCTCTCGAAATTATTGAAGAGAGAAATGAGGAGATAAGGAGATTGTCCTCTTCCGAATCAAATAATATTAAGACAGGAGAACGTTTCGACCTGATAGGGAAAGAAACTGAAAAAATAAAAAACTTAACAAAGTACTTGAGGGAAACAACCGTACCAATCTAAGGACGGTTTTTGTGTACTCAGGATATTTGACTTTTATAGTCTTTCGTGCCATACTATACAAAAATTTAAAAACATGAATAAGAGAAAAATTATTGACTACATACAGGTCCTGTTTTGGATTTGTGTGCTCGTTGCCGGAGCTACCGGAACCTACACCTATTTATCATGGGGATACATTGACTGGGTTGTCATAGGACAAACGGTTATTGTTTTTTTAAATCCATTTATGTGGGTGGTTACAATTCGAGAAGCTGCTTACTTTAGAGACAAAACCAACCCTTGGATATTTGGATTTGCTTTATTGATGCCAGTAATCTTTTTACTAATGAATCTAAACAACGGCTTTACAGGATGGAATACCGGATTTGAAATAACAGGATATACTGCCATGAAATATTCCCTCATTATTCTTATTTTTATATTAAGCTTAATAAGAGGACGATACGGAATAATCAG
>CALBMC010000033.1 GCA_937895685.1 uncultured bacterium
TCCTCAACTTTATCTTCATCATCATCACTTAACGGGTCATAAGTATTAGGCATAGAAAACTTACTGACCGGAGAGGGTGTCCGTGGTGGAGACGTCGTAAATTTTTTCTGTGAAGAATGTACATCAGATGCTGACCCGTCTTTGATAGAAGGAGCCTCCGAACGACTATTATGTTCTTCCTTCTTCTCCTCCACAGATGGAGGGGAAGGGGGATGAACAGAGAGCTTTGTCAGAGTCTTATCTATCAAAGGCTTGTCCGCTACTTTATCTATCAATGGCATCTCAAGAATTTTCTGTAAAACACGAGGAAGAGGTTCACCGACAGCCTCGCCAGGACCATTCTTCTCACTCTGCTTCTCCTCTACAGTGGGAGGGGACGCAGAGCGTGAAGAGAGTTTCCTGTCAACAGACTCAGTAGATTCCGAGGCTTTGGATGTTGTCCCATTCTTCGACACTGATCTTGTGACGATTGATTGGACCTCTTTTATTTTTGAGGCCTTATGTGCTGACTTAATTTTAGCAGCTGTGGCCAGACCAGAACCTGCTTGTTCAGAGGCCTTGGGCGCAATCGAGACATCATCATCAGATGAAGTAGAAAGTGTTTCGTTAGATTGATTTTCTTCCTTATCCTGAAGCTCCTCTTCTGCCTGGCGTTTTTCTCTATCCTTACGAGCTTTCTTGGTTTGAGAGGTTTCCTTATCATCAGACAAGTAAGGTGCTGATGATCCTTGTTTCCCTTTCAACACATTCTTTATATCATCACTATTTCCTATTTGAGAAGACGGATTCAAAGCACCCTCTGAGGAGGATATCTCATTTGACATCGAGTTATCCACCCCTGAGGCCACTTTAAACATCGTCCGAAGGTCTTTAGACTGAGAATTGGCCTTCTGAGATTTAGACGGTCCAGGGACATTTGGACCATTTTTACCATTATCACCACTTTTACCTCCAGATTCATTATTGTCAGTAACTTTTATCATTAACAGAGATATTTAGAGCCAATAAGCAGTTGATAACAGTAACTTTGAGATTTAGTATTTAATAATTTGTCGACAAAAAATTTGACAACAAAAATTTGACCGATTTAAGAGCGACTTTTCAACAAATTTTTGCAGAGTGATCCAGACAGGTGAGTATCAGAGATCCAGAGAGCAAAGAAGCAAAGAGATTGAGCAAGAATTGATTGAAATAAAAATTTCGTAAACTTTGGTACAATTTTTACAAAAAACCGTTAAAAAGTAAAAATATTAGTTGATTTTTCGAAACTGGTTAGGTTTTTTGAGGAAATCAAATCGCCTTTCGAGGTGGGATCGAACCCTAGACGTGCAA
>CALBMC010000034.1 GCA_937895685.1 uncultured bacterium
AATGCAGATTCTTTCTCGAAGAACAAAGAACAATCCAATATTGATTGGAGAACCAGGAACAGGAAAAACTGCCGTTGTTGAAGGTTTAGCTCAAAGAATTGCAAAAGGAGATGTGCCAGAGAGTTTGAAAGACAAAGAACTTGTTTCTTTGGATTTGGGGTCACTTCTTGCCGGAACAAAGTATCGAGGAGAATTTGAAGAGAGACTAAAAACAATAATGAAAGAAATTGAAAAGGCGGAAGGAAAAATAATTCTTTTCATCGATGAGATTCATACAATTGTTGGGGCTGGAGCAAGTGAAGGAGCAATGGATGCTTCTAATATGTTAAAGCCAGCACTTGCAAGAGGAGAACTTCGCGCGGTTGGTGCAACAACAATAAAAGAATATCAAAAACACATAGAAAAAGATCCGGCACTTGCAAGGCGTTTTCAACCTGTTTACATAGAAGAACCAACTCCTGAAGATGCAATATCTATTTTGCGAGGATTGAAAGAAAAGTATGAACTATTTCATGGAGTTAGAATTACAGATGATGCGATAGTTTCTGCTGTTAATCTTTCTATTAGATACATTACAAATAGATTTCTTCCTGATAAGGCAGTTGATTTGATTGATGAAGCTGCTTCTGCTTTAAGAATTGCTCTAGAAAATAAACCAGAAGTCTTGGACGAGGCTCACAGGAAAATAACTCGTCTTCAAATTGAAAAGCAAGCTCTAAATAAAGAGGTTGAAAGAGACAATAATAAAGAAACAAAAGATAGAATCAAAGAAATTGATTTGGAAATTGGAAACTTGAGAGAAAAAACAAGAGAGCTTGAATTAAAGTGGCAAAGTGAAAAGGATACAGTTCAACACATTAGAGCTATAAAGAAAGAATTAGAAACTCTTCGCTTTGAAGCAGAAAGCTCTGAAAATAGAGCAGATCTATCCAGAGTTGCTGAGATAAGATATGGAGAAATTCCATCTTTAGAAAAAGAGTTAGAACAAAAACTTGGAAGGTTGAAGAAACTTCAAAGATCTAGAAAAATAATGAAAGAAGAAATAATGGAGGAAGATATTGCCGAAGTTGTTTCTCGTTGGACAGGTGTTCCAATTTCTAAAATGATGGAAGAAGAAAGGGAGAAGCTTGGCCGAATGGAAAACGAGCTACGCTCTAGAGTTGTTGGTCAAGATGATGCAATTAAGAGAATTGCAGATGTTGTTCGTCGTTCTCGTGCAGGTATATCTGATCCAAACAGACCAATTGGTTCTTTTATCTTTCTTGGTCCAACAGGAGTAGGAAAAACAGAACTTACCAAAGCTTTGGCTGGATTTATGTTCAATGATGAGAAAGCTCTAATCCGTGTAGATATGAGTGAATATATGGAACGTCATAGTGTTTCTAAACTCGTGGGAAGTCCTCCAGGATATGTTGGCTATGATGAATCAGGACAATTAACAGAGTCTATTCGTCATCGACCTTATTCAGTTGTGCTATTTGATGAAATAGAAAAGGCTCATCCAGAAGTTTTCAATATACTTCTTCAAGTTCTAGACGAAGGAACTCTAACTGACTCAAAAGGAAGAAAGATAAACTTCAAAAACACAGTCATTATCATGACTTCAAACTTAGGTTCTCAACATATTCAGAAGATGGAATCAATGGGATTCACCAATCATACAGAGGCAGAAGAGTATCAATATACAAAAGATAAGGTTATGGATAGTTTGAAAGAATTTTTCCGACCAGAATTCTTGAACAGAGTTGATGAGACTATTGTCTTTGATGTTTTGAAACCAGAAACAATTAGAAAAATTGTTGATATCAGAATATCAGAAGTTTCAGCGAGACTTCTTTCTAAAGGAATAATTTTGAATGTAACTGATGGAGCTCTAGATAAAATGGCAAAGGAAGGTTATGATCCAAACTTTGGAGCTAGACCACTTAACCGTTTGATCCAATCAAAGATACTTAATCCGATTGCTAATGCGATAATTGGAGAAGGGGCAGGCAAGGGAGATAGTGTTGTGGTGGATATAAAAGATGGTGAATTCTTTGTTGATGTAAGAAAGCAGAAGAAAGCGAAGGTGAAATTAAAAACGAAGGTTTAAACTTAAATAAAACCCCAGCCAAATCAGTTGATTTGGCTGGGGTTTTCAGTTACTTGCTTTATTTTTATTTTGGAGTATAAATAGCCAAAATCTGTTTTATGAAAAAAATTACCATACTTTTTTTGGCTGCCTTAGCCTTTTTCTCTTGTATCTCTTGTAATAAAAAAGAAGAAAAAACACTGGCCGACATTCAGTCAAACCTGGCTAAATATTGTGCAGACAAAGATTCAGTTGTATATGAATTTTCTGATCAAAGGATTGGTGTGTTTAAAATATCAAAGAAAGGAGAAGATACGATTTTATTTGTAAGGGGCACAAAACAAACCCAAGACTTATTAATAGAAGCGAATATAGACAAAAATGGGAGAGTTTTTATTATAAGTGATAAA
This sequence comes from uncultured bacterium, assembly GCA_937895685.1. GTDB lineage: Bacteria > Patescibacteriota > Minisyncoccia > Phycocordibacterales > UBA9973 > JAGOTH01. The sequence continues at coordinate 2,482 of CALBMC010000034.1, forward strand.
GTTTTAAACTCTTCCAAAAGAGGTGATTATAAAATAAGAATAGAGAGTCTCACAAGGGAATTCTACGCAGATATTTATGGAGAGGAACCGCAATAGTTGCGGTTTTTTATATTGTGCGCCGGGAAGGATTCGCTTTTCCCTACGGTCAAAGTCCTCAATTTTTATACTCTCTCCATTCGTTAAAAATTGGGACCACGGTTCGAATCCAAGAGAATACTGCAATGTAAAAAACCTCAAGCTAATCGCCTGAAGTTTTTTACATTTGGTGCGCCGGGAAGGATTCGAACCTTCGTAGGCCTAAGGCCGACAGATTTACAGTCTGTTGTAATTGACCACTCTACCACCGACGCATTTATACTTGTTGCAATTGACTTCATTCCGCCGTGGCGGAACAAGCTCTACCACCGACGCAAGTAATTGCACTATAAACGAAATTTCAAATTATTTCAAGGTTTATCGGTATTTGTTTGGGATTGATTAATCCCCAAAAAGTATTGCTTTTTGGGGATAGGAATGGTATAATTGACAACAGTATAGATTACTAGTGTAATTTTTTGCCATGTTAACACAAAGCGAAGACATAATAAGAGATTTTGTAAATAAAATTTTAGAAGAAAAGGGGGTTTTAGAAATGGAAAAAGAAGTTGTTGATCAAATGAAAAAAGATTTGACAGACAGACTTGAAACCAGAATTAATGCCTCAATTTTGGAAAATATTCCAAAAGATAAGCTTGATGAATTTGAAGCTCTACTCGACAGTGATGAAGACGCTAAGATTCAAGAGTTTATTTCAAAGAATATTCCAGACTTAGATGCGTTAATTGCTTCAACAATGATTTCTTTTAGAAATATTTACTTCGGCGTAGCCGCTTAAAACAATGCCTGAAAGCATCCCAGAAATCGATCCAAATATCGAAAATAATAATTCCGTAGCGAAGAAGACTCTTCCTAAACAAGGTCCTGAGTTATCTCAAGATAATAGTCGGGCTTCTCAGGGTGAGCCAAACCTTGAAGAAAAAACTCAAAATAAGAAAGCCAAAATAAAAGTTGGTATCGTTGATATTTCTTCTGGAATTGAAGATAAGGCAATAGACACAGCAGAGAGAGAACTTGAAAAAAGAGGTTCAGAACAAAAAGGGATAAAAGGATTTTTTGGAAAAGTTTGGAGAAACTATTTCTATGACTACGAGAGATTAAAGGCAAAAAATAAAGCAAAGAAAAAAATAGAAAGCACAAAAAATCTTTTCGCAAATGAAGAAGAGAGTTTTCAGCTTTCTGATAAGTCCGCCAAACTTGCAACAGCGAAGCGTTTTATTGAAGAAGCAGAAGGATTAATTCACGCTGAAGTTGGTGAAGCAAGAGAGATACTAAATACAGAAACTGTTGAAGGAAGAAAAATTGAGACAGAAATAAAAG
>CALBMC010000035.1 GCA_937895685.1 uncultured bacterium
ACGAGATACATTGGCGTGACTGGAGTTCAGACGTGTGCTCTTCCGATCTGGCCAAACGGGTCAGCAACATTCACTATTGGACTAATGAGGTCCAGTGAAGCCGGATTTTCTCCATAACGGAAAAATCCATTTGCGGTTTCGTAAGAAGAAAATTCTTCGATGAAACCAACGAGTGTGGCCGTTGTGTTACCAATATGTTCTGCGTAATACGTTTCAACTTCCGGCCCACTTGCAGCCATTGCGTACATAGTGAATTCTTCGATTTCCCCAAGTACCTCCGGGTCACCGTTTACCGAAGCCGAAAATTGACATTCGTAGTCCTCGCCAACAGTAAGACCGAAAGCGGGGATTTCGAAATGATTTCCATGATCTCGTGTTGCAATCAGGGTTTCCGTTTCCAAAAATGGGCCAGCGCCAGCAACACGGTAATAGCATTTAACTGCTACCGAATCATAGATTGCGAGATCATCAATGTTGTTTACGTGTCCGTGCATAAGCACGTTGTATGGCCCGTTGTGGTATGGACCATAGGTCACCACGTCAATCTGAGCGTGGATAAAAAACGGCATTGCGAATGCCAATAACGCAAAAAGCATTTTTTTCATAATTTAATTGGTTTAAATGAACAGAATTTTTTACAAATTTCATAATAACACATTTAGGTCATTATGGCAAGTATTATGTCCCCAACCGATTTTAATCACTATTACAAAAACAAAAAGCACGCCTTAGCGTGCTTTTTTTGTTAAAATCCCTTTCTAGTAGAAATTCAAAAAGACTGTATTCGTTTTAAATTCACTAAGTGGTCCAAATCCTTCATTAAAGAACAAATCAGCCACCTCATCTGGTTGAGTTGTCCAGTTAATCGAATTTAGAAGAACCTGAGTTGTATGATCAGCTTGAGCCGTTGCCACTACGGTCAAAGTAAACTCCTCTGTACTACCTTCATCAATCTCAAACTTTGCCAATCCTTCAACGGCTTCTCCATCTAGAGAGGCGGTAGATGTTAATGCACAAGATGTTGTATTTTTATTTTTATGAAGCATTGAATATTCAATTCCTTGACCAGGAATATTCGAGGCATTCTCTCTACAACTGTGGTCAATGTAAGCATCATCTCCGTGCGCTGTGATATTAAATACTATTGAAAATGTTCCCACTTGTCCCTCTCCAGGATCTCCCGCCGGTTCAAGTTCTATATTAGTTGAAACCATTTCAACCTCAATAAAATCCTCTGCGCCACCTGGCATTACTTGTGGTTCATTAAATTCAGCCAAAAGTTCTGCTTGTGCATCTTTCATAACCTTTCCTGATTGATCAAACCCTCTCGCTCCACCTGAAAAGAAAACGAAATATCCAAGGACTCCGACGGCTACAACTAACAGTATAATTTTTATCGAACTATACTCTGGTTTGTTTAAAATACTCATATTAAAAAGTTATTTATTAAAAATACTGACCCTAATATTATACCACCCCCGATAACAAATATAAAACAACCCAGGTACTCTGGGTTGTTTTATATTTTGTGCACGAGAGAGGACTTGAACCTCCAAGGATTGCTCCATACGAACCTCAATCGTACGCGTATACCAGTTCCGCCACTCGTGCATATTTTACTTTAATATTTACTTTGCTGTCTCCTTTCAATAAATAAGGCTTTATTTATTTTCTCTTTTTTCCTAGATAAACAAACAACGCGTGGATTATAATACATTTTATCTATAACTTGCAACGACTCCTTTTTGGCATATTTAAGTTGGAAAACTCCCCCACTGGCGGTCTTTGTTACATGACCAAAAATACCTAGCTTATCTTTTAATTTAGATCTTATCCAATCAATATGCTCTTTACTGGCTGATATAAATTCCAAATAAAACATATGACTAGATTTCCACCTTTTGTCCCAATAAGAATAAAATGTCCCGTCTCCATCAAATGACCCTCTTAAAAAATCAAAAAAATATTTGTCTGGTACTTTTAATATACCAATTGTTTTTGACTTTGCTGGAGTTATTCCAATAGATACTAAAAACTTAAAAAATAAAACGTCTCCAAACTGAACCCTGTATCCAAATCTTTCTTTGTCTTTTGAAAATGTTTTACCAATTTTTATATCCTTTATCCCCAAACACTTCTGAAAGTTCTCTATTTGTTCCATGTCTTTAGATGTAAAACATATATGTAAAGAGTCGTTATATAAACATCCATCAGAAACAATAAGACCAATTGCATAAGCTAGATCTGTTGACCAATTTATTTTTACTTTCCCTTTTGGCTTTATTCCTCTTTTATCCATTACTACTAATTATAAACCCTCAAGGTAATAGCGTCTACCTATTATACTCAACTAAAAATCCCCTTTCAGGGACTTTAGTTTTTATTATTCTTTTGAGTCTGCCACTTCTACTGTTTCTTCTTCCATTGCTCCTGCGTCTCCTGAAACAATCACAGTTTTCATTTTTCTCTTAACATCTCTGATTGCTTTGTCTCGGATGTAGTAAAGTTTTGATCTTCTTGTTCTTGATTTCTTTACAACTTCTATCTTATCTATAAGTGGAGAATATAGTTTGAAAATTCTTTCAACACCAACACCGCTAGCAACCTTTCTTATTGTGAATGTTGCTCCGATTTCTGTTCCGTGTTTTCTAGCAAGGACAATTCCTTCAAAAGCTTGAAGTCTTGTTTTTCCTTTATCCTCGATTTTTGACCAAACACGCAAAGTGTCCCCCGAATCAAAGACGAGTTTCTTTCTTTCTTCTATTTCTACTGGGCTAAATTTAATTGGCATAACGTCCTTTAAGTTAACATGTTTTCAGCTAGTTCGCAAGTCCTAGGGCTTTTTCAAAGTCTTCCGGATATGGGGCCAAAAAATGATACTTCTCCCCATCCAGGATAAAGTTTATCTCTCTGGCGTGAAGCGCCAACCTCTCAAACCCAAGAGCTTTTTCTCTCTTTGGTGCATAAATCGGGTCAGCAACGATTGGGTTATTCAAATGCTTCAAGTGAATTCGGAGCTGGTGAGTCCGACCGGTTTTTGGGAAAAGGCGCATGAAAGCATAATCTCCCCTCTCCACAGAACCTTTTTCTTTGTTGCTTTTCCCAATCTTCAAAATAGTTTCGTATTCAGTGAAGGCATCTCGCTCTTCTCCTCTTTTACCTTTGCCGGTTGCATAACGACGAATATCTCCTCGACTTCGAGCAATAGATTCGTTTACCGCCCCTTTGTCTTCTTTTGGCCAACCGTACGTAAATGCTTCATAAGTTTTTTTCATCTCACGATTCATAAAAAGATCTTTCAACTTCAAAAAAGTTTCTTGATTTTTTGCAATCACCAAAATACCAGAAGTGTCCTTGTCGAGACGATGAACAATCCCGGGACGAGGAATAGCTTTTAACTTCAAGCCACCAGCTTCAATGTTAAACGGTTCACCGACGTCTTTGATTTCCGGATAATTTTCCAAGACCCAGTCAGCTATCGTATACTCATCAGTTTTTCCATCTCCGTGCACGGAAATACCAGCCGGTTTGTTAATAACCAGAAAGTTATTGTTTTCAAAAATTATTGGGATGTTTTTCACTTTCATAACTATATACTAAAAATAAATATAGCCGAACCTTTTTGGGGTTCGGCTACTTCCGTACGTTTTTATCCCTTATAGGGATTTGAAATACCTCTTCATAATTGTTAAATTTATTGGTTTACAAATTATTTTAGCTGGTGCACCTGGTGAGATGTTCTCCCACCATAGTAGCAGCTGATTTCTTCTTTTTTATTACCATGAGTTTTTAACAAACTCATGGTTTCTTTTGAAACCTCATACTCCTCTTTGGGAGCCTGAGCTTCCTGGGTTGTAGAACTACCAACCAACTTGAAGTAACGTTTTCGTTTTTTCTTTGCCATAAGAACAGTTTTGATTACTCTAATAGTATAGCATATTGGTATATTTTGTCAAGCTATTTTGGGTATTAAAAAACCCCTTTATTTAGGGGATAATTTCGTGAACAATACCAATTTCTTTCATTTCTTTGGCATGAAGAAGTTTTTCGTTAACCATCAGATCAAAAAAGACCTGGGGTTTAGTCTTATTGAAAGACCTTTCGGAAAGATATTTTGCCTTGGACCAATCTCCTGCATCACACTCCTTTTTTGTCATCCATTGATCTTTGGGTCCAGGAGTTTGAAGGTGCCATTGGAAAATGGCTCTTTCTTTAGCAAAAACTTTCCTACTGGCAGGTAAAATTAATATTCCCGCTGAAGACACTTCTTCTTCTACAAGGAAATCTAATCCCAGCTTGAAACAATCTAGAAGATTTATCATTTTATGAGCAGAGCTTACAAGCCCTCCTCTTGTTCTAAAAGAAACAAGGGGGCAAGTTTTTTCTTTCTCGGCAATAACAACGATACTTGCAAACAAAACAAGCATCGAATCATCTACCCTTTGTTTTACATTAAAAACAAGTGGCCTTCTAAGAAGAAGTTCTGTACTTATTGTGTTTGACATTAAATAAACTTTTCTGATATAATATAACATATTATAATAATGTCAAGAACTTATGGAAAAAGAAATTAAAGATCTAATAAATGAAATGTCTGAAGAGCAAAGAGTTCAATTTCTTAAAAAGAGAGAAGAAGCTCTAAAAGTTGCCTCAACTGAGCCAAAAAACTTTGAAATCGGCTCTGGAAACTCACTTATGGAAGTTGCTGAAATAGATGAATCTGAAGCAGAAGCTAGAAAAGATATAAACAACCAGGTTTAAGCTCGCCCCTCCCTTCGGATCAGTTTTGTTCAAGCTAACTTAGCAAAATAAAAAGCTCAAACATAAAGTTTGAGCTTTTTATTTTGTGCGCAGTGAGTTTATCCGCCTTCGGCGGAGGACTTGCCTTCTTACAGAAGCTGTCCACTTTTTGTGCGCGGTGAGGGACTTGAACCCCCGACCTTCCCGGTGTAAACGGGTTGCTCTACCAACTGAGCTAACCGCGCATTATTTAACCCATCCCCTTTTCTCTGTGCCCTCGGCAGGAATCGAACCCACATTGAGGCCTTAGAAGAGCCCTGTTCTATCCATTGAACTACGAGGGCAAAAAGAAAAAGGGACGTGTATAAGAGATATTTACATTAATTTTGATATGGGTCAACTACCTCTGTGTTTGGGGATTTAAAATACTCAAAGTTTGAGTTCTTTTTTTCTATTATTTCATTTATTTTTTCGATACCTGAAAAATTAATTTCAGTTGTAAAAGAATCTATGGCAGAGTCTTCTTTTGACAAAAAACCTCTGTCTACAGCCATAAACATACCCACCCCGAAGGCTATTATTAGAATAAAGGAAAAAATAAAAAACACTTTAATTATTTTCCACGCTCGATTTGGAGAAAACCTATTTTTCTTAAAAGTTACAACCTTATCTTTTAAAAAATTCAATTTGAAATTAATTTTTTTCATAAACTTTATTGGCTTTTAAAACTTAAAATTGAAAAATCTAAATCAGCCACCCAAACATCTGAATCTGAAACCCTAGATATAGATATTCGAGAAAAACTTGTAGCATACGGCATGTTTTCAAGAAGTCTAATAGTTCTAAAAACATTTTCAAAACTTCCCTCCACAGAAATAAGAATAGATAATCCTAGATCACTATCAGAACGATCAACAATATTAACAATAGTTATTTCTGTATTGGTTATAGAACCCAAGCCCTCAATTGAACTGAGCAAAGATGGTGTTTCTTCGTCTGTAACCCAGATGTCCTCCGAAGAAGCGATTTTTTCATTCGCTTTTTTGACTTCCAATTCAAGGTCTTTGACGCTGGCGCTAGCAATGTCTCTAGCTTTTTGTTCTCTTTCCAAAAGAGCTATCTTTGAAGAGTTTACTTTTATCATGAATAATATGTAAGAAAAACATCCCATGAATAAAATCATCATTATCATCGGAAAAACTAAAATTGTTAGATGTTTTTTCATATTATTTTTTTATTCTACAGTCAATACTAAAATCAATGTCTTCACTCTTTGTTAAACTAAGATCGGAAGAGCACA
>CALBMC010000036.1 GCA_937895685.1 uncultured bacterium
AGAATACTTTGCAAAAAGACTAAAAGGTTTTTATGTTGCTGGTATTGAAATCGAAAGAAGCCAAAAAACTCTAAGAATCATAATTAGAACTTCAAGACCGGGAATGCTAATTGGAAGAAATGGAGAAGGTTCTATAAAACTAAAAGCGGATGTTTTGAAACTTCTTAAGAAGAAGAGTCTTGATATTCCTCCAGAAGTTAAAATCGACATCGTTGAAGTTTCTAACCCAGATGCTGACGCAAAAATCATTGCTCACACAATAATCGAAGCTCTAGAAAAGAGAACTCCTTTCAGAAGAGTAATGAAACAAGTTGTAGAAAAGGTTATGTCTGTAAGAGGTGTTGAAGGAGTGAGAATCGTTCTTTCAGGACGTCTTGGAGGAGCAGAAATTGCTAGAACTGAAGATATGAAGAAAGGATCTATTCCACTTCAAACTTTCAGAGCTGATATTGATTACACAACAGAGAGAGCAAGTCTTCCTTATGGAGATATCGGAATAAAAGTATGGGTATACAAAGGTCAAATTTTCGATAAAGATAAAAGCAAAGCTAAGTAAATTTTTATGTTATTCCCAAAGAAAGTAAAACACAGAAAGTGGCAAAAAGATCGAAAAGATATGCTTAATCTGCCTGCCGACACAAGAGGAATCACTCTATCTTTCGGTCAATATGGTATAAAAGCAGAAACTGCTTCAAGAATAACTTCAAACCAAATTGAAGCTGCCAGAAAAGCAATGGTAAGACACCTTACAAAAGTTGGAAGAGTGTGGATCCGTGTTTTCCCAGATAGACCATTTACTTCAAAATCTGGAGAAGTTGGAATGGGAAAAGGAAAAGGAGATTTACAAGGATATTCTTTCGAGGTTAGACCAGGAAGAATCATCTTTGAGGTTGATGGAGTATCAGAAGCTGTTGCAAAAGAAGCCCTACGAAAAGCAGGAACAAAGCTTCCTATGAAAACAAGAGTAATCGCAAGACATTAATTTTATGAAAACAAAAGATATCAAAAAAATGGATAGAGATGAAATTGTTAAAGCAATTCGTGAAAACCAAGAAAAGCTTAGAGAGATAAGCTTTGACACAACAGGTAGCCGAGTTAAAAACACTCACGAAAAGAGAACAGTTAGAAGAGAAGTTGCGAGACTTTTTACAGCGCTAAGACAATTAGAAATCTCTTCAACTGAAACAAAATAATTTTATGAAAAAAGAAGAAACAAAAAATTCAAAAACTCTTTCTGGAACAGTTGTTTCAGCAAAAATGCAAAAGACAGTTGTTGTCGCTGTTTCTCGATTTGAGAAGCACCCAAAATACGGAAAGTATATGAAAATTACTAAGAAGTATAAGGCTCACGACGAAGAAGGTAAATTCAAAGAAGGAGACAAAGTTTTGATACAAGAGTGTCGACCAATATCAAAGGATAAAACCTTTAAAGTAGTTAACGAATAGGCTTATGTTACAAGATGGAACAGTTGTAAAAATTACAGACAACAGCGGAGGAAAGATCGGAAAGATCTTCAAAGTGATGGGTGGATCAAAGAAGAGATACGCTTCTATTGGTGATATCGTTACAATCGCTGTTAAAGTGGCAGAACCAAGAAAGGGTGTTAAAAAGAAAGACGTTCTACAAGGAGTAGTTGTTAGAACAACAAAGCCTTTCAGAAGAAAAGATGGTTCTTACATTAGCTTCGATGACAACGCTGTTGTTATTGTTGAAAAGGGAAAGAAAGATCCTAAGGCTGGTCGTGTTTTCGGTCCAATCCCAAGAGAGATAGGAGAGAAAGGTTTTCAAAAGATAATCTCACTTGCACCAGAAGTGCTTTAAATATATGAAAATGAATGTAAAAAAAGGTGATACAGTACTTGTTTTGACAGGTAAAGATAAAGGGAAGAAAGCTAAGATTCTCCGCTCTTTCCCATCTGCACAAAAAGTTTTGGTTGAAGGAATAAACATCAAGAAGAAAGCACGAAGAGCTAGAAAACAAGGAGAAAAAGGACAAATTGTTGAGGTCGCAACTCCAATACACGTTTCTAACGTTAAGAAAGTATAAATTTTATGATAGTAAACTCACAAAAATTAGAAAAAGAAGCTTTTGCTGCACTAAAGGGAACTTTTGGCTACAAAAACAAAATGTCAGCTCCTCGTTTAGTGAAGATTGTTATTTCTTCTGGAACTGGAACAGGAATGAAGAAAGACAGACACAAGAATGACTTTATCGTAGACAGAATTGCTAAGATCACAGGTCAAAAGCCAGCTCTAAGATCTGCAAAGAAATCAGTAGCAAGCTTCAAACTAAGAGAAGGGGATCCAATCGGAGTTGTTGTTAACCTAAGAGGAAGCAGAATGTATGGTTTCTTGGATAAACTAATCAACGTTGCAATCCCAAGAACAAAAGATTTCCGAGGAATAGATTCAAAAATAGTTGATGATATCGGAAACCTAACAATGGCAATCAGAGAGCACACAATCTTCCCAGAAACTGCTGACGAAGAATTGAAAGATGTTTTCGGTTTTGCTATCACAATAGTTACAACTGCTAAATCAAAAGAAGAAGGACTAGAATTCTTCAAACACCTAGGAATACCATTCAAGAAGTAATAGACACCAAAGAAAAAGCGCCGAAAGGCGTTTTTTTGTTTTTTTGACAATTTTCATAGTACTGATATAGTAAGAAAAATAATTGTTATATGTTAATAAACAACAAAACCATTGAGGATATTCTCAAAGAGAAAGTTCTCGCTTTTGGAGGTCTCGAGCAAGACCTAAATCTTCTCAAAGAAACAGATCTTGATTCAATTGCGAAGGCACTTGTCGAGAGGGGTATAAAATCCCGGACACCTAATCCGACGTTTACTGTTAATCCTATCAATTCGGTTGATGGAATTCAAAAATATTTTGATTGGGTTTATGAATGGATTATGCCTGAACACTGCCCTCTCAAACCAGTTGAAGGCGCAAAAATAATTGAATTGATTAAGTGCAAACCAGGAGAAACCGAAGATATTTTGAAAGAAATCGATGAAAGAGGATTTTATCCCGCACCTTCCAATTACGTTGTAGGTTTGGGAGTAGATCACCCGGGAACAATAAAAGAATACCAGCATATCATTTCTTTGGATGAAAAAAATATCTTTACCGACAAGGTTGGCGTTACGTGCTCCCTCTCCCTATACTGGTTTGGTAGGCGGCACTTGATCCTCAGCAAGCATGAACGTGGGTGGGGTGTTTATTGGTGGATTGCTGTTATCCGCAAGTAGATTTGCTTAAATTAGGTTCTGATATTTAGACCCTTGGGCGTTTTGCCTGGGGGTTTTTATTTGACAAAATAAGGCTATTTTGTTAATATCTTTTGGCCTGCTGTTTTGCTTGAATCCGCTTGTCTCCGAAGGAAAATGAAGGTTTTTCTTCGAAAATAAGCGAGATATTCAAGATTAAACGAAGAGCAGGCATTATTTTTATTTTTTATTATGTCAAAAACATCAACATTCGTAAGGTCAACAAAAAAGCCAAAGTTTTCAACTAGGGCTAAAAATCGTTGTTTCAGATGCGGTCGAGGAAAAGCTTATATGAGAGATTTCGGTATGTGCCGAATCTGTTTTAGAGAACTTGCCAATGAAGGTATGATCCCTGGAATTAGAAAATCATCTTGGTAATCACTAAATAAACATTATGACAGATCCAATCGCAAGCATGCTGCAAAGCATAAAAAATGGTAGCAAGGTTTCTAACGAAACTGCAGTTTTTCCTTTTTCAAAATTGAAATTTTCAATTCTTGAAGTTCTAAAAGAAGAAGGTCTTATTGCTGGACTAGAAAAGAAAACAAAAAAAGGTCATCCTGTAATAGAAATAGCTCTTGCTTATGACTCAGCTGGAAAGCCAAGAGTTACAGAAGTTGCTAGAATTTCAAAGCCATCAAGAAGAGTTTATCTTGGAGCAAAAGAAATATTCCCTGTTAAAAGTGGAAAAGGAATGATTGTCCTATCTACTCCAAAAGGAATAATGACAGGAACAAAGGCAAGAAAAGAAATGGTCGGAGGAGAAGTATTATTCAAACTTTGGTAATTAAAATATTATGTCAAGAATAGGAAAACAAATTATAGAAATCCCCGCTGGCGTTACTGTTGATTTTTCAGCAGGTGTTATGACTGTTAAGGGACCAAAGGGAGAAATTAAAAAGAGCTTCAGAAATGATGTTGCTATTAAAATAGAAGACAACAAAATTTCATTTACTCCAGCAAACGAAACAATCCTTGCTAATGCTCTATGGGGAACATACGCTTCTCATGTTACTAATATGATTAAAGGAGTTGTTTCTCCTTTTGAAAAGAAACTTATCCTAGAAGGAGTTGGATACAAGGGAGAAGTTGCGGGAACAGATCTAAATCTAGCCCTAGGATTTTCTCACCCTGTTAAAGTTAAAATTCCAGAAGGAATAACAGTAACAGCAGAAAAAGGAGTATTTACATTCTCTGGTATTAATAAAGAGACTGTTGGACAATTTGCCTCTTATATCCGTTCTCTTAAAAAGCCAGAACCATATAAAGGAAAAGGATTCAGATACTCTGATGAGGTTATCAGAAGAAAACAAGGTAAGAAAACAGCCTAATAAAACTATATGAAAAACTCAAAGAATAAAAAAGCTGAAAAAAGGCTTAGAATAAAAAGAAAGATAAGATCAAAAGTTTCAGGAACTGCTTCTTTGCCTCGTCTATCTGTTTTCAAATCAAACATAGTAGACTCAGCTTTGTCTATATCTTCTTGATTCCAACAGTGAGTAAACAAACAAAGATTGTGATAGGAGTCCGTTCTCTTTAAAGCCTCTAGCTGCCCTTCTAAGCGTTGTTTGCAAGAAGAGTCATCTGCGTCCTGTAAAGTAATCAAAGAGCCTCTAGCAGCCTCACAGGCTACGTTAAGGGCATTCCACTTACCTTTGTTAGCTGGCAACCTTATTACTTTGTGTCCTCGACCTTCAAAGTCTTTTAGGTGAACTTTTGAGTGATCTGTAGAGCAGTCATCAACTATGATAATCTCAATATCTTTATGAGTTTGATTTTCAATTGCTCTAACAGCTTGTTGAATATACTGACTATGGTTGTAGTTTGTTACTATTACAGAAACAAGAGACATCACTTAAACCCAATTGTTTCTAGCGAGCACGAGTGAACTGGAATTACTTGTTGACAGTAACGACGTTCACGAACAGATCGGAAGAGCGTCGTGTAGGGAAAGAGTGTCTTCGCCTGTGTAGAT
>CALBMC010000037.1 GCA_937895685.1 uncultured bacterium
TCACCTTTTCTCCAACGCACAATATTGGGATTATTTTTTCACTCAAAATATTAGAAACTTTCTGCGCAACAACTTCATTTGTGTCTCCTCTTTTTCTAACATCAGAATGACCAACTATTGAGTACTTAACACCAAAAGAAGAAAAGGCTTTGGTTGGTATCTCTCCAGTATTCGCTCCATCTTTATTTCCAGAAAAATCTTGCACAGCAAGAGAAAATGATTTTGATCCCTTTCTTTTAGAAAGATCTGGAACAAATATCGAAGGAGGAGCTACTATTACTTCAATTTTATTATTTTTTGAAACCTCCTTATCAATAGAAGATGCCAAAAGACTAGCCTCTTTTAGACTTTTTGGGTTTTGCTTCCAATTCCCAACAATAAAAAACTTTTGCATTTAGAAATTATAGCACAAAGAGCTATTCCACTTCCTCCCAACCAATTGTTTGGTATTTATCAGAAGTTAAAGGAAAAGATGGTGGTGGAGCATATAGAAGGTTTGCGTCGTATATTATAACCCTCTCGTCATAACCATTTCCGTCAGTATAAGCAAATCCATATCTTTGATTTGTAGCAATCATACCGTATAAGGTTATTGTTGTTTTGGCTGAATGAGAGCAACCTCCGTAGTAGTATCTTCCGGCTCTACCATTTTGAGCTATCAAAGCGGCATCAATCCTTAGATTATCGTCAGAAACCATCCCAACATTAAAGTCCTTCTGTGAAATAAGACCGATAACATCTGAACCATCATAGTTGGTATAAGTTAAATCATTGTTTACAGTAATGCTCTTTCGAGTACTTGGGGTGTCTGGAAATCTACCCGCGGCAATTGTAAGCCTTGCGCCATTTATTTGACCCTCAACCCAAACGTCGTCTTCTAAGAAAATAAGACCATTTGAAGGAAAAGAATAGTTTCCAAGAAGAGTTTTTCCGTTTGATCTTACAGACCAAGTACCCCACCCTGATTGGCTCTGAGAATTGTTACAGCTCCCCGCCCCAGTAAAGTTTGTAACTCTATAAAGGTCATAGGTGTCGTTTGTTTTCAAGATTATTAAATATCCCAGACCACCAGAAGCTCCGTAATATTGACCACTTGATTGAGCGCTAGTTTTTATAGCAGACAAATCAGAAGTAATACCCGCGAAATCGACAGTTGGAACAGGGAACTCTCTTCCAGCAACAAAAACATCAGCTCTTTCACTTGGAGTTGTCGGTGGAGGAACCTCAGAAGAAAGATAGGCATCACTTACACCAGTTGAAGGAGGAACTCGAACATGAGTATGAACCCCATACTCTAATTTTTCTGAACCAGTATCATCATGATCTGGATCGTCATAAGAAGATCTAGCTGAAGTTATCAAATTATAAGCAATTCCATCAAAACGTATTCCTCCATTAGAATGAAGCGGTCCATAAGTTATAGTTCCTTCTCCAAATCTCATATCAGCATTTGCAACAACTGCAAATTTGGCGAAAGAAGGGATTGCGAGTTGTGTTTTTATTTTTCTTTTCACAGTAGTATCAGCATCTATGTGTCCTGTTGATTTAACGATAACTAAAGTTGAACCGGTTGTTGGTGGAGTTATTTCAAGTTCAAAATAACCAATCCTCTCTCCATCTTTGTCATAAAAAATATGGGTAAATGGACCAGAGCTTGTTGTTGATCCATCAGCAAAATCAGTAGAGGAATGTGCTAAATGCCAACGATAATAATCAATTCCAGCTTCTGCAATTTGAAAAGCCTGCTCTCTATAAACAAGCTTTTTAGAAACTTTTAGGCTTGAAGCAGCCCAACCAATAAAACCTAAGGACACAGTTACCGCTAAGCTGGAAAAAATAAAAACTGAAAGAAGTATTGATCCTTTGTTGCCTTTTATTTTTTGACTGTTGTTTAAAAAAATCATAAGTTGTCTTTCAAATTTCTAAGAGATACTTGAGTTGAAACTGTTGTAGAAGAAATTGAATCTGAAGAAATTGCATCTATAACAAAAGTTATCTTCACTAATCTTATACTATCAGTTGATATTGGATAAGTTAATGGAGAAGAAGTCGAAGAACCTGTGTAATTCGTATCATAATAACTAAAAACAGCTGAGCTTCCATTTCTAATTCCAGAAACGACATCGGTAACAACTTCTGTGCCATAAGTTGCAGGGTTACCAGTTGCGCTTTTAACTCCCTTCTTTAAGGTTGTTCCAGAAAGAAAGTATCTGACTCTTTCTGTTTTTGCGTCTCCTGATATATCAGAAAAAAATATCAAGCTAGAAGTTCCAGCACTTTCAATTGCGTAAGCGCCAGTTGCCGAAGGGGAGGCGGAACGAATTTCATTGGCCATTGGTCTCAAAATTTTTCTTGCATCATCAACCAAATTAAGCTCATTGTTAAAAATTCTAGAGAATACAACATAATCTTTCTGAAATTTACCGATAGCCGCAACCAAAATACCCAAGATACCCAAAACAACCACGATTTCCGCCAGAGAATAACCTTTATTTAATTTAGGGTATTTATTAATCATGAAGGAGAAAGGGCTATTTCTAATTTTTGCCACGCAGAGTTAATTGAATACTGAGTTTGGGTATAAGAATCATAACCAGATTTAGATATTGTAATTGTATAGTCTCCAGAAGATAATCCACCAAAAGAAACTTGTCCGGGTGGAACACAAGAAGATGTGAAAGTGAAAGAAGCGTCAGAAATTATTGAAGTATTAGAAGTATTACTTGATTCCAGTATTGTTTTATATCTTATATATCTTTTTCCGTTGTTAGAAGAATGAATATCTTGATCCCCTACAATATAATAACTAGTAGTTGTTCCATCTGGCCCAGTAAATGACCAAGCGGAGCTTGTTGTGTTTGATGAAGCAATTTGAAATTTAACACTTGTTCCAGAGCTCTGACTCAAAGGTTCCCAATATATATTAGAAAAATTTGTTCCAGACCCAACATCAAAAGTTGAAGAAATTAATTCCCCACTCGATACATAAAAACCAAAAACATCTCTAAGCTTTATCTCTCCAGAAGGACTACTTGTTTGAATATTTCCATCAGAACTTGAATATTCATCCTCATCTAAGAAATCTTCTTGCCCCCCACCACCAGACCAATCAGTTTGATTTATGTAACCTCTTCCTGTTGTTTTTGTTTCATCAAAACCTGATTTTGTTATCTGAACTTCAACACCCTCCAACGGAAGAGAAGTTGCCTGGTCGGTAACAACAACAAGTAATCTATTTGGATCTTTTGGTGCGACAATAACATCCATTGGTTGAGTTGAACCTGGAACAAGACCAAGAGCAAGAAGCGGGTTTGTTCCAATCAAATCATAGGAAGAGTCATTAAGAATCATATTATATGTATCCCATTCAAGATTGTTGATTGTTAACTGCCCACTTGAATTACTAGTGTGGTCTACATCGTATTTAAGAACGTCTGGAGAAGAGCCAATTAATTTAGAACCATATAAATTAAAGTCGACAGAACCAATTGGTGAACAAGTTTGAGATTTTGTTGAAACAGAAATTGTACTAACTTCGTCTATTGAAAAAGAAACCTGGGTTATTTGTTGAACCAGAACTGTGGCATGTGGTTTTGATGGATTTGGATTACCTACGGCACCTACTGGATAGGTTCGGTCTGTGCTATACCCGCTTTTTGTTACCGTTATCTGATATGTCTCTGTTGCAGGAGGGGCATCAACTATAGTGAGAGTTCCATCGACTCCTGTAACATCATTGATATTTATTGCAGGAGAAACAGAGTTGTTTACAATTGAAACATTTGCTCCAGATAGGGCCAAACCATCAGAGTCAAAAACTTTAATAACCAAAGCTCCATTACTAGAAGATGTTTCAAGATTTTTTGGAGAAACTCTGGTTGAAAATACCACTGGGGTAAAATTCTTACAGGAAGAACAGTTTACTTCAACCTCAACAATCTTTGCATCGGCAGGAGAGAGGTCATTTGGACTACCACCAAGAGTTCCATCATATGGATCATCGTAATTTCTTATTGTTGTATTAACAGAAAAAGATAACCCGTCACGAACTAGTGTTTCTGAAGAAGAAATTTGCCCAGCCGGAATTCCCCCGTATGTACCAATGCTTGAGTAAGGCATATTTCTAACTATTTCAAATTTTTCATTTGCCAAAGCAGTTGCCACTTCTCTTTCTTTAGTCACAGAAACAACTTTTAAAACATTTGTATAGCCAGCATACACCGCCATAGAAACTCCCACGAAAATAGAAATTGAAATAATTACTTCAATTAAAGTATATCCTTTATTTTTTTGGAAAATACTATTCATTATTATTTGATTGAATCCATTATTGAATAAAGAGGAGAAAGCATAGAAACAGCGAAGAATCCAACAGCCGCTCCAATAACAAGCATCAGCACTGGCTCAATTATTGTAGAAAGATCTTTAGTTTTGGCCTCAACTTCAGCTTCATAAAACTCAGCAA